>NZ_CP015530.1:0-224533 GCF_001700945.1 Rhodococcus sp. WB1
CGCCGAAGTTGGGCGTCGGACCTGAGTTAGGACATTTCGCTTAGTACCCCGCTTCGAACCCGAGGCGAGACAGAATTTCCTGGTCGGCGGCCGGGATCTGCGGCGGGAAGTCCTGGACGGCGGCGTTGATCGCGATCGTCGAGGTCCGCAGCGGCCGCAGTTGTTTGACCACTCGTGCGATCGCGACACCGGTCCGGTCCTGAACACAGCGCGCGACTGCCAATGCCGCGAACACGATGGTCAGGTGTGCTTCGATCGCGTCGCGGGTGCGGTGGAACATCGGCCGTGCCCGCAGATCGGTCTTCGACATCCGAAACGACTGCTCGACATGCCAGAGATCGTGGTACTTGCCGATCACCTCACCCGGTTCCATCAGCGTGACCGGAATGTTGGTCACGTATCCCTTCAGGCCGACGAGGGACCGGGCCCTGCCCAGGGCGGCATCATCGAGTTGCTGACCGGCCGTGGTGGTCTTGACGAACCGAGTGGCCTTGGCTTTCTTCGTGCCGTCGACGACCGCCTTCGCCCGCGCTTCCTGCGCATTGAGGGTTTGGTTGTCGCGCACGGCGCGTTTGCGGGTGTACTGCCAGATCGCCCGCCACGAGGTGGGGTGCCGCACCGGATCCCAGACCGGTTCGGCTCGTCTCTTCACGGTGTTGACGACACTGCGTGCGTGCCGGGGTGTGACGGTGTCGATGATCTGCCCGTCGGTGAACACATCGCCGTGCCAATGGAAATGAGATGTCAGATCGCCCGGGGCTTTCGTGACGCGGGATCCGACGATGAACTTCAGGCCCGCCTCGTCGAGCGCGGTCAGGTTCGAGGCGGAGAGCATGCCGGCGTCGGCGGCGATGACCATCTCCACACCGTCGATGCCGTGGCGGGTCTGGAACTGGCGCACGATCGGGATCAGGGTGTGGGTTTCGGCCTTGTTGCCCTCGAAACAACCGATCTCCAAGGGGAAGCCGGTTCGATCGACGAGCAGGTAGGAGTCGACCAAGGGCGCGGTGTCCGCCTCGCGGCGGGTCCGTTTCCCTTGGCCGCTCCTCCAAACCTGGCGTGCCGGTTTCCCGGCACCAGGCTTTCCCCGAGGACAGATCGGGCGATGGTAGCCAGGTCAGGCGGTCCAGGGGGTGGGGATTCGATTGCCTCGGTAGGCGTGCCGCTGGATGCGGACGCGTGACGGATGGTCGAGTAGATACCCCGAAGCGGTCGGCCACCACGGGTGAGCGTGGTAGTACGTCCGCTTGATCCACCGGGCATTCTGCTGCCGGTGCTTCGCTCGCAGCCAGCGCCACGTCCGCCACCAGAGGTAGCTGTCGATGTCGCTGAATGCGCGCTTTGATGCTCCGGTGCGGAAATAGTTCGCCCAGCCACGGGTGATCCGGTTGAGCTCGAGGATCACCACCATCGGGTCACGGTCGGTGATCTGCTGATCGGTGATCGCCTTGACCTTTCCCTTGACCGAGGCCATGGCCTTCTGCGAGGGATAGCTGTAGACGTATCTCCGGTCGCTTCCCCATTGGGTGTGCCGCTGGATGCGGAACCCGAGGAAGTCGAATCCCTGGTCGATGTGGACGGCGTGGGTCTTGGCCAGCGACAACCGCAGCCCCATGGTCGACAGCACCGTCTCGACCTCCTCGCGCAGAGCGTGGAGGTGGGAGTCGGTGCCGTGGACCAGCACGACGAAGTCGTCCGCGTACCGGACAAGGCGATAAGACCCCTCGCCCTGCTTGCGGCGCCACGATCGTGCCGAGGCCGTGGTGCCTTGCGCGGCCCGCTTCGCATCGAAATGCTCATCGAGCACCGACAAGGCGATGTTGGCCAAAAGTGGCGAGAGGATCCCGCCCTGCGGCGTTCCCGCTGGGGTGTCTCGGACGAACCCGCCCTCGGTGAGTACCCCCGCTTTCAGGAACGCTCTCACCAGCGCCACGATCCGCTTGTCCTTGATGCGGGACCGCACCCTGCCCAGCAGAGCAGAGTGCGAGATCTCGTCGAAACAAGCATGGATGTCGCCCTCGAACACCCGCACGTACCCGTTGTGCGCGTGCATGCGGATGTCCTCGATGGCGTCGTGGGCGCGGCGTCCAGGTCGGAAACCGTAGCTCGACGAGGAAAACCCCGCCTCGAAAATCGGCTCCAGCACGAGCTTCAGTGCGGCCTGGACCACACGGTCAGCGACCGTGGGGATGCCCAGGGCCCGCAGCTTTCCGCCCGCCTTCGGGATCATCGCCCGCCGCACCGGAACCGGGGCGAACTGCCCGGACCGGACCCGCTCGCGCAGATCGGCCAGGAACTCCTCCACCCCGCCGGGCAGCGCTTCGACCACCGACGTGGTGCGCCCGTCGATCCCCGCGCTACGCGCTCCGGTGTTGTTCCGGACCCGCATCCAGGCGGTGAGCATGAATGCCGGGTCGGTGACCAGGTTGAACACATCATCGAACCGGCGGCCGAGGTCGGCCACCGCCCATCTGTGCAGTTTGGTTTGAATCCCCACTACCCGGTCGGCAGCCTCCGCGGGAGTGCCTTCCCAGGCGCCGATGTTCACCGGCGCATCTTGTGGCATGACCGTATCCATTCTGCGTTCCTCGCTGTGGCCCTTCCCCATGTAGACGGCTCTCCCGTCCTCGGAGTACTACGGCCACTCCGCCCCACGTCGGCCCGTTCAGCGGGCAGTGCGCCTCGCCCGTCCAGCACCTGGCCGGCACCGTCACGGGCCGGGCCGACGTGGTTCCCATGTTCACTGTGTCTCGGTCGTCGAGTTAGGCACCCAGCTCAGCCCCGACGGTCCCTGTCCGGCACGCAGATACGCCGGACAGGCTGCCCGGGCGGCCGGCTACCGCCCGGACGGGAGCAGCACCTATCGGTTGAGCACCGCCCGCACCGTGATACCGGCCCATATCCACCAGATTTGAGCCGGCTGATCGTAACGAGGGATCGCACACTGGTTTCTTGCGTATACCTTCTCGACTCGCTCGCCGGACCCGCACCATCTGGCAGTGCTGGCACGTCCCGACTTTGTCAGGGCCGCTTGCCACCCGATCCGCAACACTCCCGCGCGGATCAGGCTGCCCTCAGCTTCTACCCACCTCCTGCGACAGACAGGCGAGGGAGGTCTTGCACCTCCCCCCGAACACACAGCGCCTCATGGCGCACTCCCACCACGATCTGTGGATCGACCCGCCGCTCCTTGCTGTAGCCGACTTTGCGGAGGTCGTCTTCCTTCTCGGCTTCGAAGTACAAGGTCGTCACATCGAATAGCAACAACCCCAACCCGCCGGTGGCGGCGGCGTGTTCGAAGCATCGGTGGGCGATCCGATCCCGGTAGTCACCGGTGAGGATCTGCGCGAGGTGGCGTTGAATGGTTTTGTACGACACGGTGTCCGCACCGAGATCGTCGAGGACACGCAGGGCATCGATCTTCGAGGTCGGTTCGACGATGCGTGCGATCACCAGATCCTTGAACACCGCATCGTCGAGGACGTCGAAGCCGAGCCGGTCGTAGACCGAGGCGAGTACGTCGTAGAGCAGCCGGGCGGTGGTGCGCACGGTCCGGCCCGGGCCGGCAACCTCCCGACCCGCCGTGGGCGGCGACACGGATAGCTGTCCGGTGCGCCAGTCGGCAACGTCGGCGATCTGCTCGACCGGTGACGGTACGTCGAGCTCGAGCATGCCCTGGTTACCGTGCAGGAGGTTGCGGGCTCTTTCGAGAAGGATGCCCAGCTCGACGTCGGTGTGCGCGGATCCGACGTGCGCGATGATCTCGTGCCGGCCCCGATGTTTGCGCACGAGCTGCACCGCGACCGCGCCGGATGCGGTGCGCACTTTCCGCACGAATGCCACCGCCCGAATGCCACCGCCCGAACCTACCCGCTTAGTGTCCCGATCGGCTTTCGCGGGATCACGAAGGCGCAGGTGACGAGCCTGCCGAGCTTTCTACCCGCCAGTAATGTCCTAACTCAGGATGCCCTGACTGGGAGACTGCCCGATGTCCTGTTGCTCCTCGACCTCGACCTCGACCTCGACGAGATCGACAGACCACGATGATTGTCCGCCAGTGAGCTTCGCGCCGAAGTTGGGCGTCGGACAGTCTTTCCGTGCCGAGACCGCGAGATGGTCATGGTCATGGGACAAACAATCCGCGGCAGCCGCTCGGGACAGTGGAGTGCCATTGCGTCACAGGCGAACGAAAAAGCATCTGACCATCAGGTTTGCAGTCGCACGGCTTCATCCGCTAGCCTTTAGGACGTAAGCCCCAGGGACTTCCGCTACCGCAAGGTAGGCCGCCCCCTGGGGCAAAACGCTTTTTTGGGGAGGGTGTGTGGAGCCGGAGGACCTGCCGCTCGAGTCGCTTATCTCCATCGCCCGGTATGCCAAGTATCGCGCTGCCGCACGAGGCGACCATGCGAAAGCGTCCCGTCTATACATCTGGAACACACATCTGTCTGCTGCTTACTGGCCTGCTATCGCAATGGTGGAAGTGGCGATCCGCAATGCTTTGAACGCGCAGCTCTGCATGAAGATCGGCTGCACTCCCCAAACGGGCTGGCACGTTGATGCGCTGTCGGATCGACCAAGGATCCACCTGCTTGACCGAGAGCTCGACAAGCTCAAAAAATCTCTACTTAGCTTCGATCGGAAGCACAATCACGACTCCGGTCAGCGGCAGATAGAACCTACTGGTGACGATGTCATCGGGGGGACGAGTCTGGGCCTGTGGGTCGCCTTGTGCGGTGAAGGCGCGCCCAAGCTCGACCCTTGTTACAACTACCACCGCAATCTTTGGCGGCCGACACTCCACAAGGCATTTCCCGGCTATGAGGGTGCCCGGATACAGGACAAACCGGGTCCGATCCGTGATGCACTTCGTGAATTCGAGCGGCTTCGCAACCGCATTGCCCACCACGAGCCGATCTACATGTTCAAGCACAATTACCAGGTCGAGAACATTTTCAGGCTCGCAGGCTGGTTGGACAACTCCCTTGCCAGGTTTCTTCGCAAGAACGACCAGGTAACTCCGGTGCTGAACGACTACGCCAGGGCCGTGGCGAAGGAAGAAGAAGCTGTAGCTCGCAGTTAGCAGTGGCATTGGCCGGCTGGGTGTGCGCCGCCGGGATCGGGGGATGCCGGCCCACCGTACCCGGCGGCGTTGATCGTCGGATTGCGGAACCCGAACGCGATCCGACTATCGTGCTTGACGATCCGGCCCAAAGCCCTCGCTGCGCGCGTTGGTCAGCCCTGTCCAGCAATCCACGATTCCCGGTCTTCCTATCTCAGCGAGTAAGCCTCCGGAGCTGGACGACTACGACACCTATCGGCCCGATCGATTCAGTCCGTTTCGAACCCAGCTTGGTCGAATTTGAGAACGGTGGCATTCTCGCTGACCGTGCGGATCTTGTTCTCGTCGAATCCGTTCGGTGTGGTGGCGGTGATCTCGACCCGAACTTCCAGGTGGACACCGTCGGCGGCGGCGAGGTGTTGGATGATCTCGTTGGTGATCTTGTTGAAGTCGCGGGCGTAGAAGTCCGGGTGCAGGGCGGTGGACCCGAAGAATCGGGTTTTCGCTGCCGGAACGGCCTCCTCCGTTTCACTGCAGCTACCAGTGTGTGTGGCCGTGGCGGTCTGGACCGCTGCACCAGAGTTTGGTGAAGGCTCCTCGTCGCCTGCACCAGAGTCACTCTCGTGTTGAGATGCGCTCTCGCGCTGGGCTGCCTCGTACTCGGCTAGTTCGCGGTCGCGTTGCGCCTCGGCACGATCAGGGTGGACCAGCAGCAGCGCGTCGGTGATCTGCGGCACGCTCGCCTGCTCGGACGGCAGCACCAGTCCGAGATAGTTCTCTCCGTCCCAGTCCACAGCCAGGGCGAAGCCGGTCTGCTGCCAGAACATCTCGCGGGATACCGACTGCACCCCGTCTTCGAGGACGGTGCGATCGCGCAGCCTCGCCAGGTACGGGTAGGTGGTGTAGTAGTCCCACAACTGGCCGAAGCTGATGTGTCCTTCGCGGTCCCATGCGGCCTTGAGGGTGCCGGACAGGTCGTGGCGGATCAGGCCGGCGCTGCGCTGCAGGGTCAGCAGCGATTCGTTGCGCAACTTCGCGGCGGCGCGGGCGGCCAGATCGGTGGTGGTGCCATCGGCCTTGAACGCTTCGATCTCGAGGGGCTTGGTGGCATCACGCTGGGTGGGAGCGAGCACCCAGTGATAGGTCTGCAGCAACCGGTCGGCGACGGCCTGGTTGTGGGTGGCGACCCGGTCGACGGCCTGCTGGCGTTGCGCGGCAGTGAGGTTCAGGTCCTTGTCGGCGTTGTCGCGGATGTAGAACCAGGCCAGAAAGTCCCGGACCGCGCTGTCGAGTTCGGCCCAGCGGGCGTCGTCGGCGGCGAGGAAGGCGACCATGTTGCGGTGGGTGCGGGCGGCGCTGCCGCGGTGTTCGGTGACGTCTCTCGCCCAGATCGCCGCCGGGGAGTCGGCCTTGGCCTTGCGATTGTGCAGATGCGCGGGCGGCACGATCACCAGCCGCACCTCCGGCACGTCCGGCACATCCGCCGACGAGTCGGGGGCGACATGCACACCGGCGAATCCGTCCGAAGTGGTCTTGCGGTGCTCTTGCAGCCGGCGCACGACCTCGGCCCACACGTCTTCCTTGTGGAGGCGTTCGGCGTGGTCGCGGGCGGTGCGGGTGGTGTTGGCCTGAGTGTCGTACCAGTACAGCGACCCCGAGTTGTAGAAGTAGGTAGCGGTATTGGCCAGGTGGTTCAGCGCCGAATGGAAGTTGCCCGGGATATCCCCCGGCAGCGCGGTGCCGAGGAAGATCCGCTGCTTGTCCAGGCCCTTGTGCGCGGACGTCAGCGTCGGGGTGGCGCCCATGAACACGCTGCGGGCCAGACGTTGGGTGGTCAGGCGTTGGCCGAGCAGCTGGTTGGTGTTGTCGACCTGGGCGGGGGCGGAGTTGGGTCCGTCGACGTCGGTGTCGATCAGGGCCTTCCACTGATCGTCGAGGTACTGGGTCAGTTCAGTGACGACCTTGTCGGCACGCAGCGGGATCGAGCCGGGCATGATCAGTGGGGCGGTGTCGTTCTCGCGCCAGAGCTGACCGACGATGACGTTCATCAACCGCAGCACACCGCGGGTGCGCTGGAACCGTTCGAGGGTGGACCAGTCCTGATAGAGCCGGTCGAACAGTTCCGGGTGGATCGGATAGGAACGGCGGATGCGTTCTTCGTAGTCGAGTTCGCGGACCTCGCGGGGAAAGTCGCTGCTGTTCTTGACGTAGAACGCCACCATCGTCTTGGCGGTGGCGTTGATCTTTGCCAGGGCGGTGCTGTCCGGAGTTTCGAACAACCGGCGCCGGACGATGTGGAAGCTTTCCTCGGCGTTGGCGGCGCGCCACTGCTCGGCGACCCGGCCGACGGCCTTGCGCAGCATCTTCAATGCTTCGCGGCCGTTCTGCCCACCGACTTCTTCCTCGTCGCCGACGTACTCGCCGTCCTTCATCTCCGCCGACGCGGGAATGGAGATCAGCACCAAAGTGCCGGGAACGGCCTTGGCCGCCTCCGTGAGGGCTTGGGCGAAGGTGAACTGCGCATCGAAGGTGCCGTCGGGCAGCTCCTCGTGGCCGAACAACAGGCGCGCGTAGGCGACCCATTCGTCAATAAGGATCACCGATGGGCCGAACCGCAGGAACAGCTCGCGCAGTGCTTCACCGCTGGGATTGAGCCGATTGGTGTCGGATTCGGCGACCATCGCATAGCCTTCGGCGCCGCCGAGATGCCAGGCCAACAGTCCACCGATCGTGTTGATGCGGGTGCCATCGGGCATCACCTTTACCGCACCGGCCTTGATCTGGGTGCCTACCAGTGCCACCCGTCGGGCAGCGGGCAGTTCGGTACCGGCGAGCAGGTCCTGCACTTCCTGCGGATAGTCCACCAGCGGCCGGCCGGACGCCAGATGCCACACCGCCAGCATGGAGTGGGTCTTTCCGCCACCGAAGTTGGTCTGCAGGTTGATGATCGGGGCCGCGTTGGGGTCGCCGGACAGGCGCCGCATCGCGGGGACGAGCAGATCCTTCAAGCCTTCGGTCAGATAGGTGCGGGCGAAGAACTCCACCGGATCGGTGTATTCGGGGTCGCCTTCGCCGCGGGAGACCATCGCCAGGTCGGCGGCGAATTCGGCGGCGTGGAAGTTGCCGCTCTGCACATCCTGATGCGGGCTGAGCACCAGCCGCCACGGTTCGAGACCCTCGGCGCCGATCTCCGCCGCCGCGGAGGTCTTGACGACCTTACGGTCCTGCTTCTCCGAGCTCAGACGCATCAGCTCGATCCGCGAGCGTCGAGCCTCATCGGCCTGGTCCGGGGCCCCGATTGCCCGCAGGAACCGCTCGGCGGTATCGAGGGCCCGGTACGCATCGTCGGCGGTGAACGATCCGTTGTGCGCCCAGGTGTTGCGCACATCTTTGAGTTCCGTCGCCCAGGACTGCTCCGTGCGGGAGAGATGATCGGTGAACGGATACCAGCCTTTCTGGATCTGGTTGGGGATCTGTTCGGTGATCATCCGCAGCCCGTTTTGCGGGTCGGTGCGCACATAGGTCTTCGACGCGCCGGCGCCCTTGGTCTTGTCCCGGGCCGCCAGTAGCGCCGTCCAGTCCCCATCGTCCAGTTTCTTGGCCAGCACGTAGGTGTGGAACTCGTCCAGCGCGGGTCCGAGAAGCTCGAAGATCCGACCGATCCGGTCGCGGTTGCTCACAGCCATGACAAGGTTCCTTCTAGGTGCCCAGCATCAGCTGGGTCGAGGCGGTGCGGGACTCGGCGACGATGTCGTTCCACGCGGTACCGAGTGAGTTGAACTCCACCGCAATCTGAGTTCGCTTGATGTCCTCTGCGATGGTGAACAGCAGGAACGCCAGCTCCTTGCACAAGTCTCGATCAACCGACTCCGGCACTCGGGACAACAATGCCGCGGCTGCCGGCACACCCTTTTCGGTCAAAGCCCGCGACAGATGCATCACCACCTCCCACGTGCTGATGTGCGGGTCGGTGGCCGGGTCGTACTCTTTGTCTGCGTAGAGCTCTCCCAGCGCAGCTGGGGAAAGCAACTCGACCTTTCCTGCGCGGCTGGTGAGGATGCCAGACCGTTCCAGATGATCGAGAGAGGCGTTGCGGGCCCGAGCCATATTGTCGGCATCACCGAACGTGCCGGTGTCGAACCCGTGTTGACGGAACCACGCGATCGCGAAGCGCGTGTCCGGATCGAAGTCACCTTCCTGCTCCACGAGGACCTCATCGAGAATTTCGTTGATCCGAGCTAACGCCGTTCGCACCGTCATCTTCGACCCATCATCGGTGAGAACCCCCGAGAAGCGGGAAAACACTGCCATGCCGGGACCGATGGCTGCTTGAGGTAAGTCGACCGGCGCAATTGCGCCTTGCTGCAGCTCGCGCAGTGCATCCGGCAGCTCGTCCTTGAGGGCGCGAATGAATCCACGACGATCGATGGTCGGCGCGTTGTTCTCACGTGGCCTCAGCGCAAGAACAATGGACGATGCAAGCGTATTTGAGTCAAAGCTTCGCATCCGGTTCCCGAGTTCGCTACGCATAGGCCATGTGGCAGTGATGGTCCATCCGGAACGGACCATCCCCTCCAAGAGGGTTTCCCAGCCGGTAGATACTTGACCACTCTCGTCAGCATTCTGCTGTTTGAATGCATAATAAACGGCAATCGGGAAATTCGGTAATGCGGACTTACGCGCCCTCGAAAAGACTTCCAGAAAGCCTTCCTCGAAGAATTTTTGGGCTTCTTCTTTCCCGCCATGTCTATAATAATTAGCGACAAGCTCGCCCGTTTTAGGGACAAGTATCGATCCCATCAATTCTGGGTATATTGAGCGCAGTGAGCGGCGCAACCATACATAAAAAAAGTCAGCAAGATCCGCATAAGGAACGTTATCGTAATAGGGGGGATCTGTAGAAATAAGCGCAGGACGTTGAACGGAAATTTTTGCCTCAGATTGATCAGACGTTCCCGCAACGCCAGGCAACACTCGGTCAAGGACCCGACTGACCCATAGCAGGTCCTCCGCATAGTCTCCACCAGAGCCTCCCCAGGGGTTAGACTCGGAAAAATCCCAACTCATTGGTAGGGCTTGTCGGGCAAAAACGCTACGCACAGCCTCCATCTTGGTACTAGAATCCCAGGAGCATATAGACGAAGACTTGTTAGTCATACGGCTAATCGCGAAACCAAGATATGTTGCTATAGAGTCTGCGTACGCTGCCGCCCCCATTCCGCCGGATTCAATTGAAGCGCCCTGCATCATCCCCGCCGATTGAGCATCAGAAACGACACGGGCATGAACCTCACCTATAAGGTCACTAAATGTCGTCAAGGCAATAAGCTGGCGGTCGGTAAATAAGTCAGGGAATTCAACCATTCCATATCTTGGGGTTCCCATGTACTGCGGATGTGTGGATAGTTCGCCGTCCGGGACGTTCGCGGGGCGAACCACCTGTGCAGCCGCTTCATGCTCTGGAGTGGGCTCCAGATAGATCCGCCTTCGCAAGCCTTCCGCCACTGTAGCCATAAGTTGAGCGCCCATTCGGCCGGCATGAGCCTCCGCCCGCACGTACTTAAGGTCAACAGCTGCACCACATCCGATACATACCGCGCCCGACCGTTTTACAGTCCCGTCATTGTCCTTAGTCGGAGCCTTCTTCGGATCGTGCCCGATGGTAAACCTAACCGTCCCGTCGACGACGGTTGGCACGATGTAAGCCTCCTTACCCTTCTTCTTCCCCAACCACCATTTGCTGGTCAGTGGCATCGCGATACCGCACGCAGGGTTAGGGCAGGTGACGGTGCGGGCCCAAATCCATGCAATGACGGTGGCTTCGGTACCGTCCGGCAACTTCGCTTTCGGGTACAATTTGCCGATGCGCTTTTTCGCTTCGTCCCGCATCCAAAGTCCATAGCGGCGAACATCTTCAGCGAGTCCGGTCACCCGCGGCCAGGCAGTGATCTGCGCATCCGCAGCACCCGGGAACACTGGAGGCAGTCCAGCAAACTTAGGGGGAATCTCGATCAGGGCTTTGTTGATAAGCACCGCAACCGGATTCAGATCCGACGCGTGAGCTTCTAGGCCGAGACGTTGGGCCTCTAGCGGGATCGAACCACCTCCCGCGAACGGGTCGAGGATCGGTGGGGGATTGCCGTCGGTGGAGGCCAGGATCTCCTCGTGAGCTCTACGCAGGAGGTTCTCGTCGCCCGTGTTTTCCCACACCACCAATTGTTCGATGATCTCGTGCAGACGTTTACGTTCCTTAGTAATTGCCTCCTCGGTAGGAAATCGGTCAGGAAACGAGGACGGATCGTCGACGAGCTGCGCGAACAGGACGGCGCGAGCGGCGGCGAGGGGCTTGCGCGACCACCACAGGTGCAGTGTGGAGGGGTGACCGTGGCGGATGGACTTCTCACGGGCCGATTCGGCATTGATCTTCTCGAGCGGCAGCGCGACCTCGATGAGCTTGCGACGGGGAACAGCGGTGGTGTCGGCGGTCACGAGGTGGTCCTTTTCTACGTACATCGGTGCGGCGGAAGCGTGGTTAGGGGAAACAGTAGTGGCCGGTCGTGCCGGGATTCGGCAGCGGTGCCCGGTCAGATCAGCACGGGGAGGTGCTAGGAGGGTGGTCCGCCTTTCGCCCAGGTTTTGGCCCAGTGCAGGCGTACCTCGGTGGCGGCGAGGTCGCCGAGGTCGATACGCCGGAACGGTTCGTGCACGTACCGCAGCTGGTCGTGGTCGGGGCCGTGGTCGCTGACCGAGACCATGGCCAGGCGGTGGCGGTCGGGAACGTTCTTGCCGTAGAGGACTTCGTTGAACGTGACGGTGAAGTCCTCGGCGCCTTCGATGCGGCCTTTGACCTCGATGAACACGTAGTGCCCGTCCTGCGGGTCGAGGGAGCGGATGTCGTAGCCCTTGTTGTTGTGCGGCATCTCCTCCGGAATCCGCCCCAAAGCACGTTCGGCAGCTAGGACCTTGTCGACGGCGCGGCGTTCGATCCGGGCGGTGTCCTTCGCGTGCTGAGCGGGAGCACCGGGCAGCATCCCGGCGGGGATGACCAGCACCGCGCCGGCGATCTGCGGGGGTTTGGCGGCCAGGCGGGACTGCAGGTCGAGTTCGGTGGTGCGGGCCGTGAGGCGGGCTTCGAGGTCGCGGGCGCGGGCCTCGAGCCGGTCGGGGCTGTGCCGGGGTTTGGCGTGCCGGCCCTGGGTACGTGTGGCCAGGACGTCGCGCAGGCGGGCGGCTTCGCTGTCGAGATAGTTGATCTGCTGGGTGAGGCGTTTGTGCACGGCGCTGCGGGTCTTGTCCAGCAGCGGCAGGACGCGGTCTTTCACCTGGGCGAGATGCTCGGGTTGGCCGTGGGTGATGGCCCAGGTGGCGGCGAGTTGCTCGACTCCGCCGGCGAGCCAGCTGTGGCCGATGACCTCATCGGCCATGGTGCGTGCCTCGACGGGAAGGGGCTGCAGGTCCAGATACGGCGCCGGCCCGCACAAGGTGGCCGTTCCCTCGGGGGTGGGGGTGATGAAGTCGAAGCGTTTGGACACCACCACGCCGGTGCCGTCGCTGATCTCGCCGGTCACGGCCACGATCAACCGGGGGTGCTCGGCCGGGTCGTGCGGGTCGAACAGCACGGTGCCGGTTTCCAGCGCCTGCTGGTGGGTTTCGATGGTGGCGTCGAGGACGGTGTCGAGCAGCGGGTGGCCGGGGGCGAGGAGTTCGGCGCGTGGTGCGGTGGGCTCGCCCAGGTCGATGCGGTCGGGATCGAAGGTGACCCGCTGATAGCGGGAGACGATCGGCACTGCTGAGCCGGGGCGTTGCCGGGCCCGCACAGTCGCGGGGACGTGGGTGATTTCGAACCGTCCGGCTTCCCGGCGAGGCAGTCGGCCTCCGAGGCGGGGGAAGGCGTCGTGGAAGAACGCGGCGATGTAGTGCGGTTGCAGCCGGCGGGCGCGGGCTTCGTCCATCTCGCGGCGGAGCCGGTCGAGTTCGTGCGGAGCCAGGGCTTCGTGGGCCAGGGCGCGTTCGTCGAGCAGGGTGTCCAGGCCGCGGGAGACTTCGGTGTCGACGACCTGGTCTAGGGCGGCCAGGCGGGCTGGGTCGTCGCCGTAGCGGATCGCGTCGAGCAGCAAGGTGCGTAGCGGTCGGTCGGTGAAGGCGTCGCCGAGGACGTCGAACAGGCGGCCGCCGTAGGCGCGGCGCTGGGTTTCCATCTTCTCGAGCAGCCGGGTGAACACATGCCCTTCGCGGGTGCCGTCGGCGACGAGATTCCACAGTCGGCAGGTGTGGCGTTGGCCGATGCGGTGGATCCGGCCGAAGCGCTGCTCGAGCCGGTTGGGGTTCCACGGCAGGTCATAGTTGATCATCAGGTGGGCGGCCTGCAGGTTCAGCCCTTCCCCGGCGGCATCGGTGGCGATGAGCACCTGAGTGTCGGGGTTGTGGGTGAACTGCTCGCGGATGGCACGGCGGTCTTCGCGGCGGGTGCCGCCGTGGATGGTGACCACCGCATCTTCGCGGCCGAGAATGTTGCGGATCTGGGCGGTCAGATAGTCCAGGGTGTCGCGGTGTTCGGTGAACACGATCAGCTTGCGCGGTGCACCCTGGGCGTCGAGCAGCAGATTCCGATCCAGCAGCAACGAGCGCAGTTCGGCCCATTTGCGGTCCTCCCCGGAGTCGCGGACCTGCTCGGCGAGAGCGACGAGCACCCCGAGGCGGGTGATTTCGATGTCGAGTTCGGCGACGGTCTGCGCCGCGGTGGCGGCATCGACGACCTGCTCTTCCATCTCTTCGCGTTCGCCGGCGTCGTACTCGTCCGGATCGTCGAAGTCGAACCCGGTCAGGGCGAGATCGTCGACCCGACTCGTCGGGGTGGGGGTGAGCAGGTCACGGCGTTTGGCGCCGAGGCGTTCGCGGCGGCGTTGCAGCGACCGGACGATCGCATGCGGGGAGGACGCCAGGCGTCGTTGCAGCACGGTCAGGGCGAAGCCAACGGTGCGAGCGCGGGGGTTGTCGGCGCCGAGGCGGTCGGCGCGGTTCATCTCCTCACGGACGTAGCGGGTGACCTCGTCGTAGAGCTGGCGTTCGCCGTCGGAGAGGGTGTACGGCACGGTCTCGGCGATGCGCTCGGGGAACAGCGGGGTGCCGTCGAAGGTGAGCAGCTCCTCCTTGACCATGCGGCGCATCAGCCCGGAGGTGTCGGTGGTGTGCGCTCCGGAGCGGTATTCGCCTTCGAACCGGTCCGGGTCGAGCAGTGCCATGAACGCCTGGAAGCTGGTTTCGTTGCCGTTGTGCGGGGTGGCGGTCATCAGCAGCAGGTGCCGGGTGATCTGCCCGAGACGCTGTCCGAGCTGGTAGCGGCGGGTGACGTCGAGTTCGCCGCCGTACCAGGTCGCCGACATCCGGTGCGCCTCATCGACGACCACCAGATCCCACTCGCTGGTATCGAGCAAGGCGAGCAGATCGTCGTTGCGGGCGAGCTGGTCCATCCGGGCGATCAGCAGCGGATAGCGTTCGAAGGGATTCGCGTCCGGGCTCGAGGCGATCATCTCGCGCGAGAGCAGCTGCGCGTCGATGCCGAACTTGGTGGCCAGCTCGTCCTGCCACTGCTCGACCAGCGAACCGGGAGCGACAATCAACATGCGGGTCAGGTCCCCGCGCAGCATCAGTTCTTTCGCGTAGAGCCCGGCCATGATCGTCTTGCCGGCGCCGGGGTCGTCGGCGAGGACGAACCGTAACGGGGTGCGGGGCAGCAGTTCGCCGTAGACGGCACGGATCTGGTGCGGCAAGGGATCGACCGCGCTGGACGAGACCGCCACCATCGGATCGTGCAGACCGGCCATGCGAATACGCAGCGCCTCGGCGGCGAGCCGGAACTCGGCCGGATCCGCATCGAACGACCACCGGGCCTGCGGTGTCTCGATCCGCAGACGTTCCTCATCGGTCCGGTAGAGCAACTGTTGGCCGAGACCGCCGGCGGTGTCTTTGAAGGTCACGGTTACCGCGTCCGGGCCGTGCCGATCGACATCGACGAGGGTCACGGGACCTGTGTGCACACCGCGAAGTACCTGGCCGCGGTCGAGATCCTCGAGCCGCACCGGCACCCCCTCCGGTGATGATCCCGACACTGTCAGCACTCCTTCCCACCCCTGCGGCGTCGTTGCCGTACACGTGTGATCGTTCGCCGCACGAAGAATGTCACAGCATCTTCGACAGCGAGCAGCTTGCAGGTGGGCACAGGAAGTTCCAGAGGAATGTGCTGTGGAGGCAGCTGTGACCGTCAGAATGCTCGATTGCGTGGAGGGTCGGCCCGGGGGGTCGCGTTCTTGGCCTTGTCCAAGGCGGTCCAGATATCCGACTCGGACGCAATTCGCGGACGTTCGTCGTCTAAGGAGCCGATAGGGGACGTGGAGGGTAGAACCGGGGGTCGAGCCTGAAGATTCGGCGGCGAAACGTACGATATCCGGCGCCGGCGACTGCGGTGTCGACGAACTTTTCCTGCATGTGGACGGCGCCGAGCTCGACGAGTTGCTCCAGCCCTCGATTTCGAGTGGTTTCCGACAGTCCATGCCGATCGTTGAAGGACTGGGGACTGAACCAGATCCCGTCGCTGTCGTGCTTCTCGGCATTGAAGTAGTAGTGCAGTAGTACGAACATGGCGAGCGCCGGCCCATCCAGATTCCCGATGAGTCCCTGGGTCCATAGATGCTCGGGGAGCCGAAAGTAGCCGGGCCCGGGCGGGTCTGTGAATGGTGGTGAGTATTCGTCGTGCGGGGGGATTTCGCTTCGCAGGGTGACCGTCGAGTTGTACCCGTGTTGTCCTGGGGTGAGGTGAATGAAGCCTCGCCGGTTCAGTTCGTGGAAGTTTGTCGACACGGCTCGGGCGCCTTTCCTACCCGGATCAGGTAGTCCGATCACCTCCGCCCACCACCGAGCCGACCTTGAGGATGTGTACGGCGGCGTCGACACCACCCACAGTGCGGTTAGGAGCAGCGCCAGTCGAGTGCGACCCCCACGTCCTCCTCCGCCACCACTCGCGCTGCTCATCAATGCACCCATAGGCGACTGCGAGTGGCCCTGAGACTTCAGGACGAACGCGCGTCGAAGAGGCGCCCCCATCCCGTAGCGACGACCTTGCAGACGGGTGGCGAACTCCCGCGCGGCAGCTGGCGCTCCCGGCGGCTCGGAAGGTGTCGTTGAAGCACTCATCGAGATGATATTACATTCACTACTACTCAAACGTGGGGTACATTCCACGCTAGCGCACAGAAATCGGTGAAGTGCTAGTTTCCGAGCCGGAACGCTGTTAGCGTTCTCTTCGCGGCAGCCCGGATAGAATCATCGTGAATCCGGGCCGTCCCAGCGGTGAGGTAAGCGCGACCAGGTCAGATCGTGCACGCTCCGCCGAACGACTGTGCGTGTCCAGGTCCGACGTCACACAGCCGTTCCGAGCGGATCGCCCGAGCCGTTGCTGACGCGAAAATGCCGTAGAAGAAGGGCCCCGGGAGACCGGGGCCCTTCTTCTGGTTGAAGGACCGGCTCGACCGAAGAAGAACAGGGCCGACGCTTCCAGAACGACTTCAAGTCGTTCCACCAGCCCCGCCGCTGGGAGGGCGGCCCCGATCTCAATCCCGTCGGGAACAGTCGAGCTGGGCGATCCGGTGACGCTCGTCGAGCACCGCGTCGACGACGCGGGTCGGGATGCGGAAGTCGGCGCCTTCGCTGCGGCGCAACCGACGCCGGATCTCGGCGAGCAGGGCCAGTTCCGCATCCAGCCGTCCGAGCCGATCGTCGGGCGGCATCGGGGTCATTCGCAGGCGATACCGTCGTTGTCGCGGTCCAGATGCGCGGCGTAACCGGGGTCGCCTCGGTACAGCGGCGCTGCGCCCGCGGCGCGGACCTGCGAGCAGTTCTTGTAGTACACATCCGCCGGGGGATCGGGGGCGGTCTGCGGCGCCGGAGTCGGGGCCGGTGCAGGAGCCGGTGCGGCGAGGGGCACCGAGTCGGTGGCGCCGTGGCACGGCGGTCCCCACAGGCCGGTGCCGCTGGTGCGGGCCTGGTCCTCGGCGGCGACGATCGCCGGATACTGCTGCACCGGAGTGTTGTCGAAGACGTAGGACTTGGCGACCCCGGCGCGGGCGGCCTCGACGCTGTAGTTCCAGCCGTCGGGCTTGACCACGTACGCCAGGGTGCGCCCGTACGCGTCGACGGTGTCCTGGGTGGGATCGGCGACCAGAGCCACGGGCTGGTTCAGCAGCGTCTCGGTGGCGAACGCTGTGGCCTCCGGGCCCCAGCACCCCACGGTGTGGCCGGGTTTCTTCGTCTCCGGGGTGTCGATACCCAGGATGCGGACCGTGACGGTGCCCGAGGCGGCGTCGGTGACCTGCACGGTGTCGCCGTCGACCACGGCGGTCACCACGGCGGTGGGCAGCACCGGAGCCGGCTCGGCGACCGCGACCACCCCCGAACCGCAAGCGAGCACACCGGTACCGGCGCAGACCATAAGAACCTTCTTCATGGCGCTCATCAATAGCAGACAGACCGGACATCGGGCGCAGGCACGCCGACGCTCCTCGGAGAGGTCGAGGGCTCGGTAACCCCGCGCAAGGCTCTGCGTATCGGGAAACATCAGACCCGAAAGCCGGGCCGTCTGTACCGATGAATAGATTTTCCCTTCATGCAGGTGAAGCGGTTGACCCATGCGCAGTTGAAGAAGGCGCTGACACGGCAAAGCGTCTATCAGGCAATCCGCGAATGTGACCGACTCGGGCGTGAACGGTTCCTTGCCGAAAACGGTTTTGACACCGCACACGAGTACTTCCTGATCCACGACGGACGGGCATACGACTCGAAAGCCATTGCCGGCGTCGCGTACCGGTTCGACACGGGAGAAAAGGTGGTCGCTGCCAACTTCTCCGGGGGCAAGCCCATCGTCGCGATGCTCACCGACCTCGGGTTCCGGGTGACCGGGGACGCCGATTGGACCTGGCCCGAACTAGTCCTCGCATGCGACCTCCTCTACGGGCGCGGTTGGTCCACGACGATCCGTGCCAGTGACTCCGCCGTGCAGGAACTGTCGCAGTACCTGCGTTCACTGGACACCGATTTCGCGTTGTCGCCGGGATATCGCAGTCCCCATAGTGTGCAACTGAAACTTGAGAACATCCGCACAGCCCATCCTGACTACCCCGGCAAGCCGACGCGAGGAGCACGGCTGGACCGCCTCGTACTCCAAGCCTTCCTCGCCGACCCCGGCGGTATGCATGAGTTGTCGACACGGCTGCGCACCGACACATCTCTCGCAGAGATGCGTACGGTCGGCACCGAGGAGGAGTACCCCGAGGTCGATGAGCTTGGCACGCTCGACTCCGAAGGCGTGGCGTCAGCGCTCGAAGGAGCAGTGAAGCGGCGGTGGGCCGCAGCGAGGGAACGAGACCCGAAATTACGCAAGCAGAAGATCGCACAGTCGATGCAGGAACGAGGCGAGGTGTCCTGTGAGGTATGCGGATTCGATTTTGCTCAAGTGTATCCAGGGCACGGAGACGGCTACATCGAGGTGCACCATCGGGTTCCGTTGCATGTATCGGGCGAGGTCTCGAGCACCCTCGACGACCTCATCCTCCTTTGTGCAAACTGCCATAGAATAATCCACCGAAAGAAGACCTGGCTCACACCCGACGAACTGCGCCAGATCCTCGCCACCCGAGTTAATCGGAGCTTCGTCGTTGGTCGGACATAGGGCTCCCGGGTGTGGATGACGATTCGATGTAGAAACCTTCATCATCTGCCACCTGGGACCCGTCTCGGTCAACGACACCGACGGCACCGAATACTTCGCATCTCCTTCAGGTGCACTCCATTTCAGGAAGAGCCCCTTAACGTCGCCTGCAGCTAGCGACGAGCCGCTTATCCCACATGAACATTTCCGGAAGGAGTCGCGTAATTAGCTGGTCCACATCCCACGGGGCCATCGCAGTTCGAGGTCTGACCGTTACTTGTGTCCACACATTACAGACTGTGGCTGGTCCGATAGAAATAGGGGAGCGCTGGTAGGGCGATACGGGGCGCCCATGAGCTGTATCGCCACGGCCACCGCCAAATTCTTCCATGTCATCCATCCAAACCGGGTCAAAGTCAGTCTCGCTGAAACCGAGTGGGAGAAGCAGGGCTCGAAGATTGTTGGGTTTGACGCCGTTGTTCGTATCAACCCGCTTTATATACCACTTAACAGCGGCTGCAATTCTAGCGTCGTCGGGCAACAACCATTGGGATTCTTGCCGTGGAAGTCCAGAAACCTGTGCATAAAAATGCGAATCGAGCAGCCCGCTCAATTGAGGGCTTTTTCGACCGAAATTCTTGTACTCATGTAATGATGCATGGACGGATCGCCGACATGCCTCTTCGAAGAAGTACTCTACACAGGCGTGTGCCGCTACTAGAAAAGCATCGCCACTGATAAAATCCTGCTCGCTAGGCACCGGCCTATATGGTCTTGCAAATGCCGTATGGATCAATTTTAGCGATTCTCGTAGCTCCGGGAAGGCTAGCAGTCGTCGTGCCACCTTCTAATTCTCCGGTATGTCTACAGTCTTTACGCCCGTTACTGTACTCAGTACCCTTCCCCAAATTCCAAGTCGAGTTAGGACTGCACTGCGAGTCTTCGTTGTGCTTGTCAAAGATGACTGGAAACGTTCCTCCTGGGTGCAGGCTCCTTCAAATGCGAGTCGAACGCTTTCAGGAGAGGATAACGCGGCGGCTCGAACTGTGGCATCCTGGAGGTGAAACGCCATGCAATCGAGAACGGCTCGGTTCTTCCGGGACTCGTAGCGGCCATTTGAAAATCGACGAAAGGCGTGCTTTCCAAATATAGAATTCGTCGCGTTCATGGCCAACTCAAGTCCTTCGGCGCTGTCGGCCACTGCTGGCGACACTTCATCCCATTCACGATTCATGATCTCGCATGTTTCATCGAGAAATCGTCGAAGATTTCCTCTGTATTCTGAAATTCGAGTGGTCAATGCTATGTGGCGAATTAGGATTTCTGCATCTCGCATACGGAAGTCCGGTTTTGTCGAGCGTGCCCCCCCTAGGAATTCCTTTAACTGACTGCTTTCTGCGGACGTCTGCATTGCATATTCCATAAAAGGTCCGGGGTGTAGAGCGCGCCGCAATTCCTGAGGAGAAAGACCGACGACGTTTGAATTAAGTCTCAAAAATGTAAGATATAGGAGACTTTCGCTCTGCCAGCCCCGAAGAACGACTGCCCGTATGGCTTGATTCTCAAGAGCGGCTACGGATTGTTCGAGTGCGCTATCTTCTCGAATTTCATCATAGGTCTTTCCGTTAAGGTTCCGGAGAACCTCAAGTCCGGTAAGTCGCATAGGGGTGCCGTCCATACCGGCGAAACGTTGCAGGCTGCGTAACCGCTGTTTGCCATCGAGGACTATAAACTTTCCGCGCGCATTTGGTCTTTCGGCGAGAATCACTTGAGGAACAGGAATTCCTAATATTAGTGACTCGATAAACCGGGCTCGCTTGCGATCGGACCATACATCGCGGCGCTGGAACGCGGGTTCGAGATCGAATCGGCCGCGGCTCAGCTGGTCGATGATCGTCGTTACGGTCCAGTCCGTTCCCCACGTGACCGCTTTGTCTGGTGCAATATCGTCCGCAAGGTCGCCCTCGGACAAGTCCATCGATAGGGCGTCGTCATTGTGTTCGCTCATTTGGCTCCTCTGGTCGTCAATACCTTATAGCCAGGCGAAGGCATGGACATGATGTCGGCCACCTCCACGGATATTGCGAAGCTCCCGACGTAGCAGATCGTGGGGTCTCGTCACGACGGTCGGTGGGCTGCCACCGTGCCCCCGCACCGCCCCAGTGATGCAGTATGGCCAGAAGGGTCGGAGAGCGCGATCATCGAGGCGGCCAGCACTTAACGGAGGGTTTAGACCAGGCTCGGTGAAACGCGATTCGAAGTCAGTACTTGACGTAATATCCGTTATCGGCGTTCCGTGAACAACTGCGCCACAGTAGTTTTCGGATCAAATCGGCACAGTCTCCCATGGGAACGAGGTGCTGCGAGCGCACCTGCGAGGGCCCGTCGGCAGTGCCGGCGCGGCCCGGGCGCTGTGCGCTGCCGCCCAGGCTGCCGGATTGATCGACTGGCACGGTTCAGGCCCTGTACGAGCCTGAACAAACTGGTGTTCTCGCGCGACGTGCGGCGTCGGTGCCATGGCGTCACGATCGACCCGTTGTTCTGTCCAAAAGTACTGCACTGCAACAGTTGTGATGGATAATCGTGCTTATCCACCAATTGCGTTGTAGCGATAATTATGAAGGAGCGACCAGACGAAGGAGGGCGAGTTCTCCTGCGCATGCCCATCGTGCGTCGTTGCAGTCCGACAGCTGTACCTCGTAAGACGGCGGAAGCACTCGGACCGATTTGAGACCACTAAGAGCGTGTCTCTTATGGATTAGATCGTGTGTGCGGCATGATGACGGTCGTGGTCGATGCGTTGTCTTCCCGGTTGGTGCCGGATGCGTTGTGGGAGATCGTCGAACCGTTGCTGCCCGGATTCCGGGCGCGGCCCCAGGGTGGTGGGCGGACGGCGCTGGACGATCGGGCGGTGTTCACTGCCATCGTCTATGTGCTCACCAGCGGTTGCGCGTGGCGGCACCTGCCGCCGTCGTTCGGGGTCAGCGTCCCGACCGCGCACCGCCGCTTCGCCGCGTGGGCCCGGGCCGGGGTGTTCGACGAGCTGCACCGCCAGGTCCTCGACCGGCTCGGCGCCGGCGGGGACCTGGACTGGTCCGCGGCGATCCTGGACGCAGCCCACGTCCGGGCAAAAAGGGGGGCTCTCTGACCGGCCCCAGTCCGGTCGATCGCGGCAAGAACGGCTCGAAGATCCACATCCTCTCCGACGCCGACGGCATCCCGCTCGTGACCGCGGTGACCTCGGCGAACACCCACGACAGCGTCATGCTGCAACCGATGGTGACCGCGATCCCGGCGGTGCGCTCGCGCCGCGGGCCGCGGCGCCGGCGACCCGGCCGGTTGCGGGCGGACAAGGGCTACGACTACCCCGTCCACCGCCGGTGGCTGCGCGCCCGACGTATCGTCCCACGCATCGCGCGCCGCGGCGTCGAGAGCAGCGAACGCCTCGGCCGGTACCGGTGGAAGATCGAACGCACCCTGGCGTGGCTGACCGGCTACCGCCGGCTGACGATCCGCTACGAACGTCACGGCGAGCACTTCGCCGGTTTCCTCCAACTCGCCGCCGCGCTGACGTGCTGGAAGAAGCTCCCCAAATGAGACATCCCCTAATACTGCAACGACACTTCCGGATCCGAAGGTTGGCGACCTGGTGAAACGCCATCCATCGACTGCGTGGATATGAGCAACGACCTGCACTTTCCTGGATGTGCGAGCCGAAGTGTCGTTGCAGTACTAATACTGCAACGACACTTCCGGATCCGAAGGTTGGCGACCTGGTGAAACGCCATCCATCGACTGCGTGGATATGAGAGCAACGACCTGCACTTTCCTGGATGTGCGAGCCGAAGTGTCGTTGCAGTACTAATACTGCAACGACACTTCCGGATCCGAAGGTTGGCGACCTGGTGAAACGCCATCCATCGACTGCGTGGATATGAGAGCAACGACCTGCACTTTCCTGGATGTGCGAGCCGAAGTGTCGTTGCAGTACTAAGTGAGCTGAAGTGTCAGACCAAGCGACCCGAACTGGGCCCCGTTTCTGGCACGCACTCCACTGTCGCTCCCCCGGTCTACCGAGACCGGCGCCGGCCCCGGCGCGCCCCGCGCCGCGGCCCCGGCCATGGCGTCCGCCTGCCGTTCCAGGCCGTGGTCCTCCCTCTTGGGCGCCGGGCGTCAGCGACGACGCGGCGTCCTGCTGCGCGACGTGTGCCAGCTCGTGGGCGAGCAGGCCGCGCCCGCGCTTGGAACCGGGCGCGTAGCGGCCGTGCCCGAAAACGATGTCTTGGCCGACAGTGTAGGCCGCCGCGCCGAGGACGTCGGCCGACGACGACGCTTCAGCGCCGGTGTGCACCCGAATCCCGGCGAATGACCGGCCAAACCGCTGCTCGAACAGCGCTCGTAGCGCCGGGTCGAGCGCCTGGCCGGGCGTCCCGAGAGCCGCGGCGGTCGACGCGCTCCGCTGCTCGTGCCGCAGTCCGTGGCCGACGGGAGCCCCCGCTCGGCGGAGGACCCCGGACCGGCGGCCGCCGGTCACGGTCCTGGAGCCACGTACAGCCGCATCCCCACCTGCCGTTTCTCTGGCTCAGTATAGCCGAGGGGTCGCCGTCAGCTCCTCCGTTACGCCGGAACCTCACGGGCCTCATGCCGTGCACGGGTCGGCGAAGATCGCCGCCTCAATGGCAGAGTCGGGCACGGTTGGATCGATGACTCGGTTGAGGTCGAGCGTGCCGACGGAGTCACCCTCCTTGACCGTCCACCGTCCGTCGGCCCCCTTCCGGTAGACCACCTCGTGCCGGTTCACCACCTGGCGGCCGAAAATGTCGAAGCGGCACTCGCCCACGTCCCATCCGAACGACATGGTGTCCCCGACCCCTTTGGCCGCCGCGGTTGCGCGGATCCGGATCCGCCAGACCGGCACGTTGATCCGGCTGCTGGGCGGCACGCTGAGCTCTGCATCCCGGCCCGGGTCGATCAGCCAGGCGCCCAGGTCGTAGAGCCGGCCCTCACCGCTGGGGGCATCTTCGGGGACGTAGCCCTGGCTGGCAGCCTGCTCCTTGACCCGCTTCTGGACCGCGCGCTGGTGGATCCAGCCGACCGCGATCGGACCGAAGAAACTGAGCACGCCCGACCCGATGCCCTTAAGACGCCCCCCTGCCAACCCCGGCCGCCTCGTCCCCACTTCCGGGGTGGTCACCGTGGGCTTCTCGACCGGGGCGACCGTCTCTGGGGTAGTCACCGCGGGCTTCTCGACCGGCCCGGGCCCTGTGGCGGTGCCGGACGGCGCCGCCGCTGCCGACGAGGGTGCCGGGGGTGGTGAGATCGGCAACGACTCGCCCTGGATCATCTTCGGCACGTAGCGGTAGGCAGCCCCGCCGGGGGTCTCGGACACGGGCGGTGGACCGGGTCGTGCCGGTGCGGTGGCCGCTGTGCGTGCCGTCGTCTTTGGACCCGCCGTGCGCCCCTCCTGTGCCGTCGGAGCCCACACCTCGAAGGCAGCCGCCTTTAGCTCCTCGGCGAAGGCGCGCAGCCGCGCGAGGCAGCCGCCGCAGGCGACTTGGTCGACCGCCACGATGACGCGCCCTCCGGGGAGGGTCCTGCCGCCCAACCGCAGCCTTAGGCGGGTCACGCCCTGGGCCTCGGCGTGCGGGTTGCCGCCACCCTCGTAGACGGCCAGCTCGAACGCCACCTGGTTGCCCTGTGCGTCGACGATCTTGATAGCCGCGTTGGTCTGGTACCCGGGCCCTGCCGGCGTGCCCCGCGTGCCCTCGGCCAGGGACGCATGGGGAATCGGCGGGATACCGCCCTCAGGAGTGGGCTTCGCGGCGGCGAACTGGCGCTGTTCGACGACGAGCCGCACCATCGACTCCGGCGTGGGGTTCTCGCCGACGGGCGCCGACAGCACGGCGGGGGGCGATGCCGCCGCGCCAGCCGGGGACAGGGACGCAGCGCCGCCGCCCGCCGGGCGCACCGACGCTCGCACAGCGGCGACCAGCCGATGCTGCAGGGCCGCGCGCTCCTGCTGCAGGGCCGTCACCTCCTCGGTGGGCAGGCTCCCCGACTCCGCCGCCTTCTTCTCCAGGGCTACCAGCTGGCGCCGCAGCTCCGTGGGGTTGTCCTCGGCGTACAGGAACCCGATCCCGGTCGGTCGGGGCAGCCTCACCGGTCCGCTCCCGAGCACCTCGTCAGCCACACGGCGGGCCTCGTACTCCTCCGGAGCGTCCGCGTTGCCGATCCACAGCGACCCGGCCATAGGCGTACTAGCTTGCTGGATGACATGGGCGAGCTCGTGCGCTAAAAGCCGTACACCTTCGACGGACTGGGGCGAGTAGCGGCCCGCGGCGAAGACCACATCGTGTCCCCTGGTGTAGGCCGTCGCACCGACCTCCTTTGCCGAGGACGCCGCCGCGGCGTCGGTGTGCACCCGCACCCCACCGAAGTCATGGCTGAACCGGGACTCCATGAGCCTGCGGACGCCCGGGTCCAGGGCGACCCCGCCCGACCGCAGCACCCGGTCGACGGTCGGCGGCACTGGCTGGAGCCCCGCGGAGCCCGGCCCGGCCGGGGTCCGCCGCACCACGCCGTCCTCGCGGTCGTCACCGCCACAGCCACAGCCGCTGGTGGTGCGGTCGCAGGACCGCTGCATCAGCCTCGCCCGGTTACCGACCGGCACGTCCGCCTGCGGGGTGACAGGGCCCGCGCGGGCCTGGCGGGCGCCCCCGACCCCTGGCGACGTGGCCGCCGGTTCACGCGCACGCACGTCCGGCTCCTCGAGTCATTTCCGGTCTCCGGACGTCCGGCTTTGAGGCGTCCGGCGCGACCGGGAAGCGCGTGGTCCCGCGCCGCCACCGCCGCTGTCCCCGCTACCCCTGTCACCCGCAGGGGACTTGGGCTCGGTGCCGTCGGTCGGTTCGGTGGGCTCAGCCTCGTCCTGGGGCGCTGGAGTGTCGACGTCGTTTGAGGCGCACGTGCGCCAGTTATCCTGAGCGGACACCACGATCCGGCGGCACGCACAGTTGTCGATCTTCGTGATCGTGCCGTCGTCTTCGAGGGTCACCTCGGCCAGCACCACCCACGGGCTGTCCGGAACGGGGGGACAAGTCGGGTTCCCTGTCGTCGGGACATCTTCCGGAGGCAGGTGTGAGTTGGGGCAGCCGTCGAGGGTGAGGGCGCGAATCTCGTAGCCGTCGCAGTACCGGGAGTATTCGCACGGTGTCTCGTCGCAGCCGCACTCGGCCGGCTGGGCGCGCACCGGCCTCGCCGGCACCTCGCGGTAGCGCACCGCGACGTACCGCGGCCCCTCCGGTTGTTCGACACGTACCTCTGTGCACCAGACATCGTCAGCGTCGTCGGGATCGGCGACGGTGGCGTTGCCCTGTAGCGACACCTCGCGTGGGAAGTCGATCAGGATCTCATCGCCGTATGGGCCAAGGACGTAGCCGGGTTGCACCTGCACCATCCATGGCTTCGTACCGCCGTGCTCGTTCGGCACCGGACAGACCAGCGCGCCGCACACGACCCCCCAGCCGTGCAGGTACACGTTGTGCCGGCGGAGCCGGTCGCGGAAGTAGTCGGCCTCCAGGGTCAGTTCGTCGGGGGTCATGAGCTGTCGGGGGAAGTAGCGGGGCCGTTCCCGGACGCCGCTCCATGAACCGGCGGACCGGGACCTCGTCACGTGCTGCATGATCGCTCCTGTGGTCAGGTGGGGAGGGACTTACCGGGCGTTCCGGTCCGAACGTTCCTCGTCGACGATCCGGGTGAGGATGTCGACGAGGATGTCGTTGCCGAACACGAGCGGGCGGATTGTGATGTCGATGTCGTCGATTGCGCATTCGCCCGGCTCCGAGTCGCAGTGCAGGCGCACGTTGGCCAGTGGGATGCAAGGGTTTCGGGGCGGCGGGGGGCATTCCCGGGTGATCCAGCGGGCCAACGCGGCGTAGTCCAGCTCGCCGCGGTACAGCACGTCCGGGAACCGGCAGCTCAGCTCCGGCGCCTCCACCTGACCTGGCTCGAACGTGACCCGGTAGTGCTCGCGGACCGCGCCGGGCGCGCAGGGTGTTGTAGTTTCGCAGTCACCGGCGAGTACGGCCACGGGATCGGTCTCGCACTCGTGGTAGCAGAGCCCCACGGTGACCCAGCCCTCGTGCGACCGCGGCTTTCCCGAGTATCCGCCGTCGCGCGCATCGGCCTGGTGGGCCGGATCAGCGGCCGCCGCGCCGCGACCGTCGTCGTCCTCGGAGTCCGCCCCGTCCGAGCGGCATACTCGCGCAATCAGCGCGGGCGGGATCGGTATCGAGGGCGTGCGCGTCGGCACGACGATCTCCCGGCCCCGACGGTCGATCGCGACCCCGCTTGTGATCACGACCGCGCAGCCGTCGCCCTCCTCCACGTCGAGTCCGCAGACGACGCCGCTGCCGGTCACCAAACGGTTGAGCAGCCGTCGCATCTCGATGCCGTAGGCCGTCTCCAGCTCGAAGTGGTAGACGTCCATCATCTTCCCGTGGAAGAAGCGGTTGCGCCTGGGCGCGACCAACCCCGATTGCCGCGCCGACCCGGATGTTGCGTTCATGATTCCTCCACGTCACTGGTCTCGAACCGACGCCGAACCGAGGCGTGTCGACACGCCGATTCCGCCGGGTTGCCCGATGCGCCCGGGCGGCGCCCCGCCGAGTACGAACCTGTCGCCGAGCACCGCCTGCTCTCCGAGCGGGGCCGGCGGTAGCTGGCCGCGGACGATGGTGTCGATGCCGAGCCTGTTGCCTTTGCCGATCGGGAATCCTGGGTCCACGCGGCAGATCTGATACTCGGTGTGCGCCGGGCATTCCCGCTGCAGCACGGCCTCGACGGCCGCAAGCCGCTCGGCGCTGTAGTTCGCCCCCTGGTAGACGCGCACAGTGAACCGGTGTGCGACCTCGTCGAACAGTGGCATGCCGTACTTGTCGTTCTCGATCAGGTGTGCACGGTCGACGGTGGCGGTGGACCCGAGCACGGCGCCCTGTGGTTCGGCGGCGGCGAGCCGGGTGGTCACGCCAAGGACGGAGGTCTCCCGCTCGGCGTCCGGGCTCGCCTCGCCCGCAGCGAGTGCCCACCACCCGGCCGCCGTGATCGGTTCGTCGATCCAGACGTCCACACCGGTGCTGCGGCGCAGGGCCTGTCGCAGCCCGGTGGTCGTGCCGCGCAGCGCCGACTCCTCGTAGGCGTGGGCGACCACGTCCCGCAAAGTCGAAATGTGCCGGTGCGCGACGACGTCGACTGCCATCCAGCGGGCCAACTCCGCGAGAAACGGTGTCGGCGCGGCGGCCGAGTCGAGCAGCCGGGGCAGACCGGCGATCTCGTCCTCCACTTCGCCGAACAGGCTCTCCGCGAGCGCCAGGTAGCGCGGCAGGAAGGCGGATCGGTCGTCGTGGTACACCGCCGGCAGGTGTGGGAGGTAGCCGGGGTGGTTGTATTCGAGCCGAATCTGCTCGACCTCGGCCGTGCCCGTCCCGTCGCCGGTGAGCAGGACGCCGATCCAGGCGAATCGTGCCGCGGGCCGCTGTACCAGGAACTCCGCCAGGTCGGGAGGGCCGGGGCTCCACTGCGGGACGCGGAACGGGTCGAGCGAGGCCCCGTAGATGGTCGGCTCGTGTGCCGGGCTGTCCGTGGTGTGCACAAACAGCTGCGCATGCGCGCCCGCCGGCAGCGCCGCCAGCGTCGCGACGACCCGCTGCCAATCCTTCTTCAGCGGCGCGAATCCGCCGAACGGGCCGCCCCACGCCATGCCGCAGCGGACGAACGCGGCGCCCAGCGTCAGCCGCGCAGGTGGGCTGGAGCCGCCCGAGTGCACGAGGAGTCCGCCGTGGCCGTCGAGGGCGAGCGCGGCGACCGGGCCGGCGTACCCGGCCGCGGCCCCGACCAGGGTTCCGTCCCGGCGTAGCCGCAGCACCGAGCCTCCCGCGCCGACGTAGACCGCGTCCTGGGTCACGGCCAGCCCGAGAGGGTCGGCGGGCACCTCCAGTGCGTGGTCGGCGAGCACGTGTCCGGTCGGGTCGGCGACGACCAGTGCGCGGCGGCCGCGGTCCAGGATGCAGACCACCGGTCCGTCCGGGTCGACGACGACGGCCACCGCGACCGGGTCGACGAGGTCGGCCTCGTTGCCTAGCCGTGCAGCGAAGGCCACCACGATTTCGCCGCCCGCCGCGAAGCGCTGTACTCGTCGGTTGCCGCGGTGGACGACGTAGACGTCCCCGGTCGGGTCCACGTCGACAGCGACCGGTTCGTCGAAGTGGTCCGGCCGGGACGCTGGGCCGGGATCGCCCCACACGTCGAGCAGCTGGTAGGTGTTCAGGTCGAACAGTTGCAGGCGGTCGTTACCGGTGTCGGCGACGATCAGCGCCGCCCGGCCGGGGTGCACCACAAGGCCGCCAGGGTCGCGGAGTTCGGTCGGTTCGGTGCCGACGCCGCCGAGGCACGGCATAGCCCGCCACTGCCCGTCGCAGTCGAACCGGAATACGGTTCCGGTGGCCGGGTCGGTTGTGAAGACAGTTCCGTCGGCGGCGACCGCGAGACCTGCCGGGGTGTCCGTGGCTCGGCCGGGCTGCGGGGCAACGGACTTCATGGCGGCAGGTAGGTCGGCGAGGCGGAGCCGACCGTCGACGAGTTCCAACCCGCGGAGGTGGAACTCGGGCCAGGCGTCGTCCCGGTTGACATGGACGACGCCTGCCTCGACCCCGGCGGTCATCCCTCAACCCCCATCCAACCGACCGTCCATTTGTCGGCGATCAACTCGGCCACCGACGACAGCCGCTGCTCCGCGTCCCGGTCTCCGTCACCGTGGGTGAACTCCAGGACGATCACCCGGACTCGGAAACCGGTCGGGGTCGGCTCGACGATGCTGAGTTGCCCGTCGAGGATGATGGTGGACGACTCCTCCCTCATGTCCCCGATGGTGAACAATCGGATGCCGTCGATCCGGGCGAAGTAGCACGGGACCGTCCGGAAACCGGCTTGTCCGGTGTCGATGCAGGCCGTGAGCCCGCCGCGGACCTGGTAAAACGTCCGGAGGACAGTCCCCAGTGACACCCCGTCGACCTGGGGGTTGCCCTCGTCGTCCCATGGGTTCCAGTCCTCCCACTCGGTCGGTGTCTGTACACCGCACGCGATGTAGGGCTGCGACGGCGGGCGGGCGTTGCGGCGCTGTGCGATGTCGATGTCGCGGTCGAGCTGACAGTGGCGCACCGCAGCTTCGGCGAGTACGAGGTCTCGGCCTGTGAGGATGTCGGTCTGGTCGTTCGCCGGGGTGCCGTCGGGGTTGAGGGGAACCCAGCAGAAGATCGGTTCCTCGCGCAGCCGGACGGCCCCGTCGGTGCCGCAGAGACCGGCGCGGTGCTCCACCTCTTCCAGGTCCGCGTCGTCCGGGTACTGCACGGTCAGCATGAAATGTTGAGGCTGTCCGGTCCCGTCGTCGGCCACTGGTGGGACGGGCACGGTGCGCGGGCCGGTCAGCACGATCTCCCGGCCGAGGTTGTCGATCGCGTACCCGGGCCCGATGCCCACCTGTCGCTCGCCCTTATGCCCGGTCACCGTGAAGCCGTTGCCGATGCCGGGCTGGTGCAGGCTCGTGTTGTGCAGCCAGCGCATCTCCCGGTTGAACTGCTCGATGCGCTGCAGATCGTCGGCGAACAGGCGCTGTCCGTCGAAGAAGCGCTGCCGTTCGACCGAGCGGGTGTCGTCCAGCGAGCTCATGGCCGTCCTTCCCCCTGCTGTTGGATGCCGGTCCAGGCGATCGCGAGGTTGGTGATCTGGGTGACGCTTCGGATGGCCTCTCGGAGATCCAAGGGCCGCGACGCGACGATCCGTTGCTGGGGAGTGAAGCCCTCCATCATGTACAGCCAGGGCATCAGCAACCGGAAGGTGAATCCGTCCCGCTGTTGCCGGGCGATGTGCTCGAACGGCCCGAGCAGCAGGAACGGCAGTCGTGCGTCCCAGATCGATCCGGTGACCTGGGCGAAGTAGCAGGGAGTGGTTGTGAAGCCGGCGGCAGAGGTGTCCACCTCGACCTGGATGCCGAGCTTCAGCGGCTTCTGCGTGTTGTCCTGCTCCATCCAGGGCTCCCAGGCCGTGGCGCCGGGGATGGTTGCACCACGCCCGATGCGGGGGCGGGCTAGTGCCCGAACCTGCGGTGCGCCGTCCCCGGCGGCGCCGAGCGGGACGCCACCTGCGGGCACGACGGACCCCGACGGCACCCAGCACAGCACCACTTTGTCCCTGCACCGAGTCAGCGCCAGCTCGGGTGTCGGGTCGCCGGGCGGGACCGGCACCCGGCGCTGCCGGTCGAGGATCAGCTCGCGGCCGTGGCAGTCGTAGGCGAGGCCCGGCTCCACGATTGCGACACCGTCGTCGCCGATCGCGACACCGAGCCCGGAGACGATCCCGTACGTGTGGTGCAGGGCGCGGTTGTGCCACCACCGCAGCTGGTCGTCCTGCTCGGTCTGGGCGGTGAAGTCGCGTCCGGACAGGGTCTCGCCGCGGTGGTGACGCAGGCGCAGCGGGCCGGTCCTGGGCAGGGGATGGGCCATTGATCGGTTCACCTCACATCGATCTCGTGCGGGCCGGCGTCGACCAGGCCGAGCGGGCCGACGCAGACGTTCCCGCAGCTCACTGTGCCGTCGCCGGAAATCAGCTCCAAGGCGTCGACGTGTTCGACTCCCTGGACCTCGTCGATCACGGCCAGCATCTCCGATCGGTAGACATCGCGTCCGAACGGCCAGCCGGTGGCATCCGGTCCGCCGACCAGGGGGTGCAGGAAGCGGTTCAGGGCGGCACGGACCGCGTCGGCGAGCTCATCTGTCCCGTTCCCTGCCACGGCGCGCACCGCGGCCCGAACGGTGACGCGCACGTACTGCGGCCCGGTCACCTCGATTCGGGTGCCGATGACCCGACGTCGGTCCAGGTAGGCGGCGACCGCGCGGCGCAGGCCGGGCCGGGGCGTCGGGCGGTCCACCGGTAGGTGCGGCAGGACGATCACTGTCACCACGCCCGGGGCGCGCTGGCAACCGAACCCGGGATGCAGGTTGGCGCGGGCCTCGACCCGCGCGAGGCGGACGCCCGGGGTCTGCCGGGCGAGCTCGGCGTAGTCGTCCAAGGTCACCGCCCGGCCCGCCTGCCGGTGGCGGTCGCGGGCGCGGGCGATCGCGGATGGCACGGTCTCCGCGGCCGTACCGCCGATCGCAGGCACGATATTGGTGATCCGGGCCAGCTGCGCAGTCAGCTCTGCGAGCTCCGGGACGACCGCTCGGTTGTGGGGGGTGTCGGCTAACGCGGTGATGGCCCCGGCGGTCACGTTTCCGTCCTGCGCCCGGGTCAGGTCGGCGGTGATCAGCACCGTCGCCCCCGCAGGCGGGACTCGGCCGTGTTCGCCGTCGCCGAAGCGCACCGCGCCGGTCGACGGGTCGACGACGACGTGCGCGTCCGACCGGGTGCTCGCGTCGAAGTCCGGCCGGGGCGTCCAGCCCCGCCACCTGCCGTCCTCGAAGCCGGCCACGCTCACTCCGGCGGCCACGAGCGGCGCGCCGGGGACCACGACCTGCTGTTCGGGTCCGCCGGTCCCCCGGATCAGTGCCGCCGCCTCGATGGTCAGCTGCTGTTTCGGAAGGTCCAGAGCGAGTAGCCGCACGGTCGGTCGTGCGGGGGTGACCGGACCGAACTTCAGGTGGAGCACCTCGTTGCTTTGACCGAGCACCGCGTCGAGGGCGGTCAGCTCGCCTGGGACGGGCGGCGTGCCATCCACATGGACGTTCGGCGCCAGCCGGAGCCGCACGACCGCAGGGACGGCCTGTTCCACTTGCACGGCGTTGTCCGTCAGACCCGCCAAGATGGGCACGGCGTCGTAGCCGCCGCGGACCAACCGAAGTCGCAGCCAGGTACGGTCCTCGGGATGCGCGCCCACCAGGCCGGCAGACGCCGGTGCCGGGACCCGCACAACCATCCGCCCGTCCAGGGTCAGCGCACGGGTGCCGTCGTCGACGGCGTCCGCGGGCAGCGGCAGCCAGATCTGCGGCGCGAGGCGCAACTCCCAGCGCAGCACGACGTCGTGGTGCACGAGCCCCGCCCCGGCCAGCGGTGTGGTCGGTTGCGAGCAGCTGAGGACATCCCACGGCCGGACGCGGCTGGCGACATGGGCGGCGGCCTCGGCCGCGAACGCCGCTCGCTCGTCGACACCGGACCGCCCGCCGGCGAGGGCGAAGCCCAGGCTGAGGGGTGTCCCCATCGGCCACGGAGCGGGCAGATCGAACCCGAGGTAGAGCGCCGCGCCCGGGCCCGGGTCGGGCCCGAACGGCTGGATCGGCTCGCCGTGCGACCAGGCCGGGGTGAGGTCACGGGGATCCTCGTCACGAGCGCCGGTGGCAAGTACGGTGGCCAATCGGCCGGGCTGCACAGTCAGCCCATGCCGTGCCCGGACCCGAACCGGAACCCCGTACGGGTCGTTCCCGGTGAACTCCAGGCCGGCTGGAAGCGGGGTGGGCGGCGTGCCCGGGGCGAGCCCGAGTCCGAGAATCGTTGTGGCGGATCGGGGCGGTGCGGGGGTGATTCCGGCGAGGGCGAGGAACTTGCGGCGATGTGCGTCCGTGATCCGATTGACGCGGTAGAGGTCCATCTCGGCGACCCAGGCGAACAGTTCCAGGACCGTGATGCCCGGGTCGTGGACGTTGTGATCGGTCCATTCCGGGGCGTGGAAGGGGATCAGTGCCCGTCCCTCCTCGACCAGGTCGGCCCAGCGCCGGTCGTCCAGGTTCGGCAGCGGCACGCTTGTCATCGCGTCACCCCCTCGGCCAGCTCGAGGTGCAGCGTGCCAGCGACCACCGTCCGGTGGGCGGCCACTACGACCTGCTCGCCGCCGAGGCGTCCGTCCACGGACAGCGCCAGGTGTTCGACGTGGTCGACGCCGGCCACCCGTTCCAACACCGCCGCGACGTCGGACAAGGCCACACCGCGTCCGGCGGCCCAACCGGTCCCGTCCGGGCCGCCGTGTACCGGGTGGAGCAGCCGTTCGAGCGCGGCCCGGGCCCGCACCGCCACCGGGCCGGACTCGGCCGGGTCGTCGGCCACGATCGTCGCCTCTACGTCGACGGGCTGGTATTCCGGCCCGGTGACCTCGATCCGGCCGAGGCCGGCTACGGTGGCCTCGGCCCGGGCCTCGACGTAGCGGCGAACCTGCTCGCGCAGCCCGAACGACGGCTGCGGTCGGGGCTCCGCGGTGGCCGGAACGATCACGAGCGTGATGTGGCCCGGGCGACGCCTGCCGTCCGCGGTGCGGCCGGCCAGCGCGGTGGCCGCGGCGACCGCGGGCGAGGCCTCCCGCGCCAGCGCCGCCAGGTCGGTCACCGACAACCCGCGGCCCCGGTGCCGCAGGGTCGCGGGCCCGCGCCGACGCAACGCACCGAGCGTCTCGCCGTCGGAGCCGCCCTCGGCGGGCATCGGATTGTGGACCGACTCCAACCCAGCTACCGAGCCCTGGAGTTTCGTGATCGCCCCGGTGGGGACGTTGCCGATCCGGCCGCCGCCGCTCTGGTAGCGGCGGGCGAGGATCGCCGCGCCGGCCGGCGGCACCTTGCCTGTGCCGCTCCCGCCGAACTGCAGCCGGCCGCGGGAGCGTTCGAGGATGTAGTGACGGTCGTGGGGTCCGGAGCGGAACAGCTCGTGCACGGCCGTCCACCGCACCCACACCTCGACGACATTCTTGTCACGGTCCCGGCGCAGCCGTAGCGTCCGGTAGGTGATGTCGCCCGCCGCCTCGCGGCCGAGCAGTGCCTCGATCTCCCGCAGGGCGCGCTGGTCGCCGGGGAAGAGTTCGCGGGCCACGATTCGCCACTCGACGGCGGCACGGGCACCAGCGAGCTCGCGCACCTCGATCTGCTCCCCGGGCAGCACCGGTATCTGACGGATGGCGAAGGTTTGGTCCGGGAGTCCGGTGCTTGTGCCGATGGGGTCGTCGACGATCGTCTGCTGCTGTACGACCCAGGTGGCGTTCGGGAGGATCGCGCGGATCGTCGGGCTGCCCGGCGGGCCGTCCTCGGCGAGGCGGGCGCGCAGCCACCAGCGGGGCGTGCCGAAGCGGGCCAGCGGGGCGCCGTCGCGGGGTCCGATCAGTTCGACCAGGCCGGGCAGCCGGAGCCGGCGGGTGCCGTCCGCCACGGTAAGTGTGCGCCATCGGCTGCCGTTCCAGAACTCCCACGTCAGCGCCGGTCCGAGGTCGCTGTCCAGGTCCTTCCAGATGTCGAAGAGCAGACCGATCCGGTCGACCGGCAGTGGTTTGTCGAAGCCGAGGTAGAGCGCGGGCGTCAGGTCCGGCGGGGGGGTGAACGGTCGGAAGACCCGGCCGGGCCAGATCGCCTCGTCGGTGCCGTCGGTGTATTGGAAGTCGTTGTAGGTGAGCACCCGTTCCGGCGGGAACGGGCCGAAGGTCCAGGAGTAGCCGAGCTTGATCTCGGTCAGCGCCGGTGGGGTACTGACGACGTAGGTTAGCGTGTTCTTCTTCTCGGTTCGGGTGTCGGTCCAGGTGACCGTCTGGGTAAATCCGAACCCGCCGCTGACCAGCCGCACGCGCATCCAGCGGCCCTCGACGTCGGCGACGGTCGTCGGCTCCATGTCCTCGGGCACCGTCAGCACCACGGTGCCGAATCCGGCCGCGTCGGTGTCGGACACGTCCGGGTTGGTTTCGGGCACGTCCGGGTTGGTTTCGGGCACGCCCGGGTTGAGGTCGGCCGGCGCGGTCTCGGGGTCCGCCGTGAACCCCGGCACCACGGCCCACTCACGGCCGTTCCAGTATTCCCAAGCGACGTGGTGGGTGAGCGGGCTCGTCGTCGTGCCCGCCAGCTCGTCCTGGGGCGTCTGTGTCCGGACATAGCACACGTGTAGCTGGGCCCCCGGCTTGCCGAAGGCTTCTGCGGAGGAGAAGTAGAACACCGCGCCCGGCTGGGGGTTCATGCCGAACGGGTAGAACGGGGCGCCGAGGTCGACTGTCGTCCCGTCGACGACGGCGGCATCGGGCGCGAAGCCACCCACGATCGTCGGCGGCGTCGCCGGTGTGGTGGCCGGGCGCACCGGCCGGATGGTGATCGTCGAGATCCGGAGCTGTTCCACCTCGGGCAACAGCTGGTCGAGGTCGGGCAGCAGCGGCTCGGTGAGCCGGCCGCGGATCCAGAAGTTTTCGATCCCCGCGACGGTGGTGGGTGCGGTCTCGGCGCAGTCGGTGAGCAGGTGCACCGTTCCCGTCCCACGGAATCCTGCGGTGCCGTCCTGGAGGTCTGCGCCCTGGTGGTCGCAGGCCGCGACCGAGTTCCGGAATGGCCGCCACACGGCGCCGTCCCAGTACTCCCAGACGGTGTCGAGCGGCTCCGATGAGCCCTGGCTCAGTTCGAGTTCGAGGGCCACGTCGCTGTTCCCAGAGATCGCAAGCAGCGTCGAGTGCCCGACGTAGAGGTGGTGCGGAGCGTCCTGCAGGTCGGCGAGTCGCCATGGAACGAACGGATGCCCAGCGTCGACGGTCGGCGTGTGGTCGATGAATTGGTCGCGGCCCGGCCAGAAGCTGCGCACCTCGACGAGTCTTGCGGCAGCGAGCCCGAGCCCACGTTCGGTCTCGAACAGGACCGGACCGGGAGGCGCGGTGACCGCCGGGGCACCGAGCAGGTCCGGATCGGCGTCGGTCGGTTCAGGGTCCGGGGGGTCGGCGGCGAGTCGGGTGCCGGCCGGGACCCGGCTGTCGTTCGTGTCGGCCGCCAGGGTGAACACAACAGGCGCGCGGGCAGCCTGTGCGGGCATGAGCACGACCCCCAGCATGGCGAGCAGTGCGAGCTGGTGTTTGACGGGCACTTGGTTGAGCCGGGTGGTGATCGCCGCGAGGTAGCCGCCCAGGGCCTCGGTGAGGGCGACGTCGGGTCCCGTGTCCCCGGGCCGCCATTCGGGCACGTAACCGGGCCGGCGCGCGAGCAGCGCCGCGACGAATGCGGCGGCGTCTCGGGGGTCGACGACCGGATCCGGCTGCTGCCTCATGACGCTGCCCCTTCGTCCAGGTAGAACGGGTAGACGAGGTTGTACAGGCTGTTGGTCCTGCGCACCCGATAGCTGATGTCGATGAGGAGCCGGTTCCGTTCCTCGGTGTCGGATGTCACGGACACGTCGAGGACGTCGATGCGTGCCTCGAAGTCCACCAACGCATCCCTGACGCGGTTGCCGAGCCGGATCATCGTGCCCGGATTGATCGGCTCGAACACGAACGAGCGCAGGCCCGCGCCGAAGGCCGGCCGCATCACCCGCTCTCCCGGTTCGGTACCCAGAATGATCCTGATGGACTGCCGGATGTCCTCCTCGTGGGCGACCATCGCGGGCGTCCCATCGGCCCGCAGCCCGACCGAGAAGGCCCAGCCGACGCCGAGGAAGGCCGGAGGATCGGAAACCATCTCATCCTCCGATCTGCACGGTGGGCAGGCCGAGGACGATCGGTGCGCCGCAACCGACCAGATCGCCCAGTCGGGCTGCGGGCCGCCCGGCAATCAGGACCGTCGCGCTGCCCTTGACGACCGGGCTGGGTGGATGCGGTCCAGCAACAGGGGGCATGGCGCACGCGTGCATGTCGCCGACCACCGCGGCTGGCATGCCGCCGACGAGCACCGTTGATACGCCGGGTCCGGTGAGGGTTCCCGGGTGCCCGGTCGGATCGAGGATGCGCGCAGCTGGAGGCATCGTCCGCTCCCCTAGTTGATCTTCACGAGGGGGGCGGCGACGTTGCAGACACCGCTCGACTTGACATCGGTCTTCGCCACGCCGTTGATCTCGACCTGTGCGCCCTTGATGCTGACCTGCGGCGCCTCCAACGTGATCGACTTGGCGGCGGTGATGTTGACCGACTGGGTGGTGTTGTCCAATGTGACCTTCACAGAACCGGCGAGGTTGGTGAGCTCGATCTTCGTCGGGTCGATCGTGATCTTCTGGCCGGTTGACGTAGTGATCGTGACCGCCTGCAGCAGGTCGTCCAGCTCGATCTGGTGGCCGGTGCCCGGCGTCATTCCGCTGCGAAGGATCCGCGAGGTCAGCGCGGTGACCGGGTCGGTGACCGGGATGCGGTCGCCGAGGTTCCACAGCCCGCCGAGTAGGAAGGCGTCTCTCGGATCACCCGCCGCGAAGGCCACCAGTACCTCGTCGCGGACACGCGGGGCGTAGAACAGTCCCGTCCCCGACCCCGCGCCCGGTGCCGTCAGCCGCGCCCAGACCTCGCGGTCCATCGACGGGATGCGCACCTTGACCTTGCCTTCCATCGGCACGTCGACGTTGTTGGTCACGACCCCCGCGGCGATGCTGATCGGAGGCGTGCCCCCGACGTCCGCGGTCCCCGACTCGAACAGTGCTGTCATGATCGCTCTCCTCGTCTTATAGGTCAGCCGATGCGTTGCCCATTGACGCGGGCCAGACCGGCCACACCCCGCGGTGTCGGAATGGAGCCGAACCAAACCTCTTTCCGCACGTCGAAGGAAGTCCGGAAGCCGCCGCCATCGATAGAGTGGGTGGCCGAGGTGATGCGGTAGAGTCCGCTGAATTGCTCGCCGAGGCCCTTCAGGTCGATCACCCGGCCGGCCTTGATCGCCAGGTTTCCGACCGTGCTCCCGCTGCCGGTCAGTCGGTTGTTGAGCCGCGGCACCAGCTCGCTCAGCAGGGTCTTCGGCATCGTCGCCGCACCGAGCGCGTCGACCTTGAGCACCCCGCGCGACTTCTCCTCCCCGAGCACGTCCTCGGCCGAGAGAAAGCCCGGAAAGACCTGCAGATCGAAGGCGGCCCGGTCGAAGTCCCAGCCGAGCACGACGGTCAGCTCGGTCTTGATGCTCGCGATCCAGATCTTGGTCTGCACGCCGGCCACCTGGCCGACGGTCGTCAGCCGCGGGGTGAAGTCGGCGAGGGAGCCGCCCCAGGTCAGACTGACGCTGGGGGTCAGGTCGGAAAGCGGGAACTGGAAGCGCAGCACGAACCCCTGCGGGTCTGCGGTGTGGTCGATGTAGACCTCCCACCCGTTGTCCTTGGCGATGCCGGACAGGAAGTCGAAATCACTCTGTGAGCGTTGCACGCGTACGCCGCGCTGCGCCTCACCTGGCGGGGTCGTCGCGTAGGCCAGGAGCATCGTCAGGAACGACAGCGCGGCACCGACCGGATCGACGTCGGGGATCAGCAGATTGGTGGCTGCCACGAACGACACGACGGCCGGATCCGGGATCGGGAACTGCCCGATGGTCGGGATGTCGATCTGAAACCCTCGGTCCTTGGTCCCGGTGGTCAGCCGCTGCAGGAAGTCGTGGGCGACCACGGTGAGGGTCGGCATACCCCCGCCGGGGAAACTGGCGCTGACACCGGTGATCTCGCCGACGAACACCTTCTCCAGCGGGTCGGGGGCGTAGCCGAGCGACAACGTGAACCGCTGGTCGACCTGCATCAGCGGATGATCAAGCCAGCGCAGGTCGTCGTTGGCGACGGTGATCTCGACGCGGTCGGCGCCCTGGATGCCGTCGGTGTAGCTGATCCGTGTGATCGCGCCGCGCAGGGCGGCCGGGATTCGGGCGCCGCCGATCTCGATGGCGAACTCGGGCGCGTAGGTCGAGTAGCGAGTCATCAGCGCACGACCTCACCGGACTCGGGATCGTGGAAGGGCAGTGCTGGGACCCGCAGCTGCTGTCCGACGGTGATCGCGCGCGGGTCGGCCAGCGCGTTGGCCAGCGCGATCGGCCGCCAGACCTGAGGGTCGTCGTAGTGCAGGCTCGCGATCCGGCTCAGCGTCTCGCCCTGTGCGACCATGTGGACCTTCGAGAAATCCGCGGTCTGCCGGTCGACCTCCTTGGCCTCGCGCTCGGCGTCGATGAACCGGTTGAACGTGACCGAGACCCGCGCCCGGACCGGCCGGCCGTCGTCGGCGAACATCTGGAACTTCTGGTTGGCGCGGGCCAGTACGCACCGGAAGTCCAGCGAGCCCCACTGCACCCGCAGCACCGGCGGCGCATGCAGGTCCTTGTCGATTTCCATGAGCGCGACGAGCTGGTTGATCTGGTCGCGCACGTCCTGCTTGATCAGGCTGTCGGTGTCCCAGGTGTCGAAAAGCAACTCCATGTCGAGGGTCTGCATGTTGCCGTTGACAAACTGCAGGATCGGTCCAGAGAGACCGGGGATGGCCTGGCTCGCGATCGTGTTGTCCCGATTGAGGCTGTACTCCTCCGGGTTGAACTGCATGAACAGCTCGCGGCCGGTATGCTCGACCGTCAACTTCAGCTTCTCCACCGTCGTCTCCCCTCAGAACGCCCGTCCGAACCGCTCCCGGTGCGCCACCAGGCGAGCATCGAGGCGGTCGACGATCCGATCGGTCAGGCGCTCGAAGTCGAGCATGACGGCCGGTTCGGCGACACCCGCGTGACGCGATGCGCGGGCGCCGGGGACCGTGGGCTCGGCCGGGTGGCCCGCGGGGACACCGCCGGGGCGCGACGCCCCGGGCACCCCGGCCGTGGTACCGCGCTCGTGGACGACGGCGGGCTGCCGAGCGGGTGGCTCCACCCGGCGGGTGCTTTGCACCAGCCGGACGACGAGCGCGTCGGCGCGGCGCCGAACCGGCCCGCCCACTCGACCGGCGGCAGGCGAGGTCGCCCAGGGCGGGGCGGGACGGTGGACGGTTCGCACACGGGTCCGCGGCGGCATCGCGATCCGAGGTGCGGACCTGGCCAGCGCCACAGTCGGGCTCGACGACAGAACGGTCGCGCCGGACAGCACCGGAGCCAGCGACGGCGACGGTCGAGGCCGCAGCGCGAACGAGCCCGCGGTGTGCAACAACCCGACCGGTGCATCGACGCGGGACCGTCCGGCGACCCACCACTCCGACGTCGGGTGGATCGACAGGTGCAGACGGATGGGGACGGCGAACCACGACCGGGTCCCCAGTGCGCCGGCCGCGGAGCGGTGGCTGGCGCACAAGATCAAGCCGGCCGACCGGTGCCACGGCGTGTGTCGCCGCCTGCGCTCGACTCGCTCGCGCGCCCAGGACCGCCACCGCCCCTGCGCGGCCCGGCGCCGCCGCACGGCTTCCGCGCGCGCCAACGGGGCGAAAGCCACCCGTGACGTGCCGTTCACGGCGTGCTCCCCTCGTTCCGAATCTGGTTGATGGCCGAAATCTCGCCCACCCACCGGCGCCGGTCGGCGTGCTCCATCTGCATCACCGAATCGACCGACCAATGGAAGTGGTAAGCAATGAAGGCCACCTCCTCGTACAACGTGCCGAGGGGGTAGCCTATGATCCCCCCGTCCCGTTCACCGCCAGTGTGAAATCGTGCTCGCAGCGCGGGCAGGACACCTTCTTGTCCGCGCTCTCCGATTGGTTGACCGTGTTGTACAGGTCCTGCAGGAACGCCAGGTCCGCCGCGTAGAGACCTTCGATCACCTTCGGGTTGACCTGCCCGAGCGAGCCGAGCGAGGTGATCACCCGGGCCAGAATGATGACGATGAGGTAGGCCTCGTTCTGCTGTACCCGTGGGTCGCGCAATGGATGGATCTCGTCGGCCGCCGTTGCCAGCCGCATCGTTCCTTCGCGGTGCAGGGTGCCGTCGTCGTCGACATAGCCCAGCGGCAGTGTGAACGGGTGCTCGGTGCGGAACATCGTTACGCCCGCTCGATCCGCTCGTGGGCGAGCTCGAGGGTTTCGATGGCGACATCGGTGCTCTTCGCGCTGAAGTCCGTACCGTCCCATTTGGTCGGCCAGGCCTCGAAGAAGTTCCATCGCATCTTCTCGGTGCCGTCCAGGTCTTTCAGAATGATGCTGCCGTCGCGCCGTGCGATCTTCCCCTTGGTGACGTCATGAAACCAGTCGTACAGTTCGCGTGAGTCGGTCAGCCCCCATTTCAGGGTGATGTTCGGGTATTTCGTCGGGCCGGGCAGCTTGCGGTTGGTGGTATTGTCCCCGCCCTCCCGGTACTCGATCGGGTCGGCACTGGCGCCGAACCCTGAGCAGTCGGTGAAGCCGGCCTGAGTGATCCCGTCGATCTCGACGAGGAAGTTGAAGTTGCGGTACGGGTCGACCCGCTCTCCGGTTGCCATCGTTGCCTCCGTTCGATCAGGATGCCGGGATTTCGGGGAACTGCGCGATGCGGAAGATCACGAACTCGGCGGGCTTGACCGGAGCCACCCCGATCTCGGTGATCACTTGCCCGATCTCACGGATGTCGGGCGGGTTCGTCGACGCGTCGCATTTGACGTAAAACGCCTGCTCGGGGACGACGCCGAACAACGCCCCGTCCCGCCACACCCGCGTCAGCAAGCCGGAGACACTTCGAATGATCGTCGCCCAGAGCGGCTGGCTATTCGGTTCGAACACCGCGAACTGGGTGCCCTCGTCGATCGACTCTCGCAGGAAGATCAATAGCCGCCGAACGTTGATGTAGGCGATCTTCTCGCTGTCGATGCTGCCGAGCGTCCGTGCCCCCCAGACCAGAATCGATCCGTTGAGTTGGCGGATGACGTTGATCCCGTTGCGGTTGACGAGGGCCTGCTCAGCCTTGGTGACCTGGCGGGCGACCCCGATCGCACCCCGAACGCCCTCGTTGGCCGGGGCCTTGTGCACCCCGCGAGCGTTGTCGACGCGGGCATAGATGCCCGCAATGAACCCGCTGGGCGGAAGGTTGAGCGTCCTCGCAGTGTCCGGTGCTTTCGGCTCCCGGTTGGCCACCGTGATGTACGGGAAGTAGATCGCGGCGTAGTCGCTCTTCCCGGGGTCGGTGCCGTCCAGCTCACCCTTGATGGCCGCGTCGGTGATCGCTGCGGGATTCGGTTGCCCGTCGATGATCGCGAAACGGTCTTGAAGCGTCTCGCTGGCGCAGTGGTTGATGATCTCGGCCTGCATCGTAGTGTCGAGGAGACCCGGTGCGGCGACCAGTGCGATCTCGTCGATCGCCGCGAACTTCTCCAGGACCGGCTCGATGTCGGGGACAGCCCCCATTGCCGTGACGCGGGCGACGTAACAGGCCGACCCGCCGTTGAGGAAGAAACCGTAAACAGAGTGGGCGAGCACCTGGTTCGCGGGCGCGACCGGATTGACGGAGTCCCACTCCTGGAAGTCTCCGAACGATCGTGTGTAGTCGTCGAAACTGGTGAGTAGGACCGGTTTCTGGGCCTCGGCCACCGTCAGCCTGCCCTGACCTGTCGGGTCGGTCGGATCGAGCGGCATAATGATGTCGTCGGGCACGATGCCGATGAACGCGGCCGTGCTCGTTCCGACACCGACGATCGTCGGAGTAAGGGGCGTCTCCTCGACATAGACACCGGGGGCCTCGTAGGTGGGCATCTCCGGACTCCTTTCAGCAGGTCGGCAAGCGGGCGTGCGGTCGGTGGGACGCGGTAGCGCGCTAGGGCGGAAACGTGATGTCGTAGTCGTTGACCGCGGCGGCCGGAACGGTGATCTCCTCGGCCCGGTCGACGTGCCCCGGCGCCGTTGCGCGCAGCGTGTGGGTGCCTGCATCGAGGCCGCGGATCCGGAACCGGCCGGCGGCGTCGGTCCGCGCAGGTCGTCGGCCGTCCACCGTGACCGTCGCGCCGGCGATGCCCCCGGCCCCGTCCCGCACGACCCCGCCGATGGAAAAGACGGACTCGCCCCGAGTAGCGGGGTCGAGGTCGTCCTCGAGCCGCACCTCCCGGGTGGTCACCGGCGGCCCCTCGGATGTGGTCACCCCCACGTCCATCGCGATGGTGACCACCAGATGGAACGACGCGCGGGGCGAGACGCCCAGCGCGGACCAGAACTCGCCGAGACTCTTGCTGTCGTCGGACTGCGCGACCCACATCGGCACCGCGAACGGCTGGCCGACCATCGCGTTCTGCAGGTACGTCTCGGGGATGGTGGGGAATCTGCTGAGTTTGAGCAGCCCGTCGGCCAGGATCTTGCGTTCCTCGGCCACCCCCGCGGCGCCCGCCTCCTTCGACCAAGCCGTCGCGAGGTAGTCACAGTCCATCCGCAGCGGTGGGGTACGCCGGACGAAACTGGGGCCGACCCGCTCCAGGATCGGTACCGGGTTGCGAAGCACCCGGTTCTCCCGCACGCCGTACAGGAACAGGTCGAACGTCGGATCGTCGAACGTGGACGTCTTGTCCGGGGGCGCGAAGCTGATGGCGACGCCGGCCATCGTCGGCACCACGGTGGCGTCGGTCAGAAGCTTCGCGAGGGTGAGATCGAGGTCGCCGAACATCAGTCACTCCACCCGAGTACGGAGGCGTACGGCCCGACGTCACCTGGCGACAGCACCCGACCGGTCTTGCGGTGCTCCCGCCAGGTGGCCCGGATGAGGTGCGGCATGCCGATCCGGCCGCCGTTGGCCGACGCCAGGTAGGCCGCGGAGACCACGATGTTCTTGATGTTGCCGCCGGCCAGCCGGAACTGCCGCGCGAGAAAGTCGTAGTCGATCTCGTCCACTGGCGCCTGCGGCGGGATGAACTTGCGCCACATCCGCGCGCGGTGAGCTTCGTCGGGTATTGGGAATTCGACGACGAAATGCAGCCGTCGCAAGAACGCGGCGTCGAGGTTCTCCCGCAGGTTCGTTGCGAGGATCGCCACGCCCTCGTACTTCTCCATCTTCTGGAGCAGGTAGGCGATCTCGATGTTCGCGTAGCGGTCATGGGCGTCGCGGACCTCGGAACGCTTACCGAAGATGGCGTCGGCCTCGTCGAAGAACAGCACGGCGTTCGCCGCCTCCGCGGCCTCGAAGATGCGGTGCAGGTTCTTCTCCGTCTCCCCGATGTATTTGCTCACGACGGTGGCGAGATCGATGGCGTACAGGTCGAGGCCGAGTTCGCCCGCGATGACGTCGGCGGCCATGGTTTTTCCCGTCCCGGATGGCCCGGCGAACAGCGCGCACGTCCCACTACCCAGCGGGAGCAGTTGCTCGAATCCCCACTCCCCAAGGACCCGCTGCCGCTGCCGGACCCTGCCGACGATCTCGGACAGCTGCGCGGCGGTGTCGTCCGGGAGTACGAGGGCGTCCCGGGTGTGTGCGTGCTCGATCTTGCGCGCCAGTCGGGAGAGCTCGTGCCCGGCCTGGATGCGGAGCGCCGCATCGTACGGGCCGGCGAGCTCGGTGATACCAGTCCAGTCGGCCCGGTGACGCATTGTCGCCACCGCCTCGCGGATCTGCGGCTCGGTGAGCCGGTACAGCCCGGCGAGGCTGCCGACGACGTCGTCGTCGGCAGTCAGGCCGGCACCGGCCAGCGCGTCCTTCCAGGACCGGAGCCGGATCGGTGCCATGGGCGCCGGGAACGAAACGGTCACGACACCGGCCGGCGGTAGACCCTCGGCCGTAGCGGGCACCCACGCGTCGCGTCCGGCCACCACAGTGAGCACCCGGGAGTGGGCGAGCTCGGACGTCAGCGCGGAGCGGAGCCGGTCGCGGACGTCGCCGGGCACCTCGTCCAGCTGCTTCAAGAAGATCGCTGTGCCGCGGAACCAAGCCTCGCGGAACGCGACGCGGACGGTCTCCGCGATCGGCGCTTCCGTCTGTGCTGCCCTGGCGAGATCCACGACCAACAGCGGGCAACCGAACGCCCCCGCCAGGGCAACTGCGGTGGCCAGCTGGCCGCAGTCCGCAGGACCGTGGAGGTACAACCGCGGGGGCGGGTCGACGATGCTGCCGCCCTCACCCAGGTGTGGGAGAGTTGCCAGCGTTTGCGGAGGAAGGGGCAGGTCGGCGACCGGCCGCCCGACCTCGGCGGTGTCGACGACGTGCGCGCAGTCGGCCAGCCGCGGATCGAGCGTGGACTCGCCGATGAAAAGCCGCAGCACCTGACCGTCCACCTCGAGCGAGCGGGCCAGCAGCGGTTGATGCGGCTGGGCCGGGTCGGCGACCAGGTGCAATAGCTCATGGCGGCGCAGCGGTGCGTCGGGCGCCACCCGTGTGCGCGCCGCGATGCGCGCCTCGGCGTTGGTGCACAGCAGGTGCAGCGCAAGATCGAGCGTGGGCCGGCGCTTGCTGACGTCGTCCTGCAGGTAACCGCAGAGCCGCTCGTAACGCAGGTCGATCTCGGGGGCGGCGGCAAGCACGAGCAGGTCGAGGTCCAAGGGCACAAGTCCGAAGTCAGCGGCCAACCACTCGAGGACCTGGCCGTGCGGCCCCTCCGGGGGATCGGTGGCCAGCACCGGCTCACCCGGTTCACGCCGCAGTAACCGCTCGATCTCGTCCGGTCCGATGACGAGCCCGCGGTAGGGGTCGGTCGCCGCGTCCGGGCCGAACGCCTCGGCCGCCGCGTCGACCGCGGCGAGCAGCAGGGTGTCGAGCCGCCGCAGGGCCTCGAGCAGCCCCGGGCCGGTCACCGCTCTACCGCCTTCGTATCGGCCATCCGCAGGCGGTCGCAGATCCTGGGCCGGCACACGGACGGGGCCACGTTCGCTGTGACAGATCGTCGGACGTCGACGAGCCTGGCGACTGCCTGGCGCTCCCCTGGCTGGACGTGCGGGATCTGCCGGAGCCAGGTCTCTGCACTGCTCATGGCCGCATCGCCGCCTCACGGACCGCTGTGATCAACGTTGTCGGACACAGCCCCCCGAGCGACGCGCGCTGGGGTCGCAGTCGCCACACCGATCCACGTTCGCCGTCGGCGAGCACAGTCAGGACCGAGCAGGTGTTCGGTGCGCCGAACAGCTCGGGGCGCTCCGCCAACATTTGGTCGTCTTCGAGCTGCCAGATCACCACGTCGGGTCGTACCCAACGCACCACCCTGACCAGCCGATGCCACCTGCCGTCCGACAACTCCCGTATCACCCGCATGTCCGGCAGGCCCGTCAGTGTGCTGCGGATCAGGTCGCCGAGGATTCCGGAACAGCCCACGAGAATCACCCGGGTCTGTCCGGCCTTGAGATGGCTGGGCATCGGACTCACTCGCTCGACCTGACACTCGTGTTCCAGCGACGCTGAAGTTCGGCGACCCGGTCAGTTGTGAGTGCGGTGTAACTCGCCCTCAGCCGGTCGACGGCGCGCTGAGATTTCGCGACGCTCTCGTTAGCTTCACGCACCTTCTGCTGCGCGTCGGACACTTCGTTCCAGTCGTCGGTGAGAAGATCCCGATACGCATCCAGGGCGGGCAGCAGGTTCTCGAGCTCGTCCGCCTGGCGCACGATTTCGCTGTAGTTGGCAAACGCGCCGAAGGCATCGTCCTTGTCGATCGAGGCTTTCAGCGTGCTCTGCAACGTGGCCAGTGCCCGGACGGGGCCTTCGAAGGCTTTCGGCAAAGAAAGCCGTTCGGACAAAGACTTGCTGGCCTCGGTGAGCTGCCGGTTGGCCGACTCCGCTTTCTGCGTATCGGTCTGCAGGCGTGATTCCGCCTCATGTAGCTCATTGCTGACCTGGTCGATTTCGGTTGCAAGTTCTTGTACCAACTGCCGGGCGGTCGGTAGCTGACTACCCAGCGTGGTTTCGATGCAGGCCAGCTTGTCTTCGGCAAAGCGCCTGGTTGTTGCGATCGCCTTCGGATGGTCGACTCTTGCGTAGTCGGCGTCGGCCTTGTCGATGTCGCCCCGGTACTTGGTCAACGCCTCGATGGCGGGCGTCAGGGCCTTGATTTCGGCGCTCAGTGTGTCGGCCTTGGACTTGGCATCGGCCACTTGCTTTCGCAACTGTTCGAGCACGGTGTCCGGATCAGAGGTGCTCTCCGCACCGTGCAGGACCCTGTTCTTGGTATCTGCGTCGGCTGTGGCACTGTCAGCGCCGGGATCGTCGACCGTCATTTCGCCTCCCAGCTGTCGACGCGGACGCGTGCATTCAGTAAGGCGCAGGTGGTAGGCGGTCCACAATGAACCGTCTGATCCACTCAAGAACCACAGGATCCGGATCTTCCTGGTCTATCGACAGCACACGACTGCGCCCTTCGACGTGGATCCGGATCCCGCTGCGACCGACTCGGAAACAGGAGTGAACCGACAGTGGTGCTTCGATGACAGATGCGCGGCTGTAGAACCGGTACGGATGCGACTGAAGGGCCGCTACCTGCCCAGCCTCGAATACGTGACCACCTCGGCGCGGCGCTCGACTCCGAGCTTCTCCAAGATGTGATGCACGTGATTTTTGACGGTGCACAGCTCGATGCCCAGTTGCCCGGCGATCTCCCGATTGGCGAGGCCAAGCGCGATCAGGTTGACTATCTCCTTCTCTCGCACTGTGAGCCGAGCCAACGGCCGCGCCGTTTGGCCCAGTTGAGCCAGCACCGCAAGTCGTCGCATGAGAGCTGCAGAGATCTGCGGTGAGCACACGGCCTCACCGCGTGCGACGGCTCGTATGGACGCGACTAGATCGCCGAGAGAACCATCCCGGGGCACATACCCGGCGACGCCCGCCTCGGCACAAGCCACCACATGGTCTTCGGTTTCCGGTACTCCGAGCGCTACAACCTTAGCCTCGGGCACGACACGCACGAGCGTGCGCGCGGTCTCAGAACTGTCTTGCACGGACATGTCGAGTAGAACAATATCCGGCGAGAATCGACGTAGTTGAGCCAGGCAGCCCCTGCCCCCCTCCGCAGCTGCACCTACCGCAGCGACGTCCGGTAGCTTACCCAGGACTTCCTTCAGGCCTTCGCGGTAGAACCGGATCCCCACGATGACAAACAGACGTAACGAATCTGACGCCCCAATCTGCTTCACGTCGCCCCCAGTGAGAATTATCTCGCGTAGCCGGTGCCTCTTACGTGAAAGTCATCAGACCTGATAGACAACCCGAGCGGTCGGCATGTCTTGCACGATATGCCCGACGAGCGAGCCGAAACTGCCCAAATCGGCACAGGGCAATATGGCCATTCGAAACCCCCGTTGCGCACCCTAAACACCCTTGATTATCCTCCTCATGTCAAATCTGTTTTCCACAGCAGGCGCTGTTCCGAGTTCCATCACCACCAGCCGGACTCGCCGACGCGTTGTAGCAGCGAGATCTCGGTTCAGCGGCCGATGGCCGGCCGCACGTCAGACCTCCACGGAAGATGCTGAAGGTGAGTGACAATGTGCGGTTCGGAGGCGATAGCCGTCGGCTATCACTTGCGGAGATGGCGTTGAATCGTTTTGTACGACACGGTATTCGCTCCGAGATCGTCCAGGACGCGCAGGGCATCGATTTTCGAGGTCGGTTCGAGGATCCGGGCGATGACCAGGTCCTTGAACACCGTGTCGCCGAGAACGTCGAAGCCGAGCCGGTCGTAGACGAAGGCGAGCACGCCGTAGAGCAGCCGGGCGCTGGTGCGCACGGTCCGTCCCGGGCCGGTGAACTCGCCCCTGGTCGTCTCCACCGCCGGGCCGGGTAGCTGTCCGGATCGCCAGTTGGCGACATCGGCGATCTGCTCGACAGGCGTCGGCACGTCCAGCTCGAGCGATCCCTTGATCGCCGTGTAGGGGATGTCGGGCTCGTTCGAGCAGCATGCCCAGCTCGACGTCGGTACGGGCGGACCTGACGTGCGCGACGATCTCGTGCCGGCGGCGGTGTTTGGGCACGACCTGCACCGCCCGATCGTACCCGCTTAGTGCCCCGATCCGCCTCACCGAGGCTATGAATGCGCAGGTAGCAGACCTGGCCACCTCTCTACCCGTCAGTAATGTCCTAACTCAGGTCGAAGACCGATCTGCGGGGACGGCCGATGTTCCACCGCACCCGCGACGCGATCGAAGCACACCTGACCATCGTGTTCGCGGCATTGGCAGTCGCGCGCTGTGTTCAGGACCAGATCGGCGTCGCGATCGCACGAGTGGTTAAGCAACTGCGGTCGCTGCGGACCTCGACGATCGCGATCAACGGCGGGGATGCCCGGTACCGATTCAGTGAGCACCTTTCGATCACAGGAAGTATTGGCACACAACCATTTCCGCTTCGACCATTCGAGCCGGGGAAGGTCGGGTCCGACCTGTACATCGCGGGGGTGGATGGTCATCCAACCCTTCGACTGCGTCGACCTCTGCCCGCACTGCGGGCACACGCCGACCTCCAGGGGGTCGGTGCCGAGCCGGACGATCCGGCTGCCGTCGTCGACGCGCCGCACCGATTCGACGACGCCGCCGTCGAGATCGAGCAGCAGTGTACCACTACTGTGGAGCATGCCCGCGTTCCTTGCTGGTCTAGTTGCCTGAAGAAGACCCAGCTCACAAGGGCGCAGGCCCTTTTCAATCACCGACACGGCACAGGGTCGGACGACCTCACGCCCCTAAGAACTGCGAAGAGCCCGAAATGATCATGGTTGCTGGTAACGACAACGATGTTCCACGCGCTACGCGAGACGAGGTTGTCGGGTTGATTCGGAATATCCGAGTCCTGTAACCCCGCAAAGGAACCCAAGGTGCCATTCGTGCTCGAGTACGCGAGTGACGATCTCGGGTACCTGTCCCATCACCGACGACGCTGACACACCGCTGGGCGGCACGCCCGCACAACGGTCCTTGTGGGGCGTGCCGCCGAGTAACTGCGGTCCCGACAGTAGTTCCGGTCAGCGCAAGGGTCACCGAACATCGTCGACGCTATCCACGCGCGAGGTGTATTCCATAACGAATGGACATACGCGACTACGGGACCGCGCGCTTGGCACCTCTCCGCCTGGATCCTGCGAATTCGAAGGTGAGCCCGATATTCGGTCAAACAGCACAATTCCGATTTCGGTGGCGATGTGTACCGAAATTGGCGCCGACCGTCGCATCGCCCCTGATCTTCAACATCCAGTGGTGTGTCGTCAGACTTCGCCGCATCTGGCAATTTTGGTTCTGTCCCAGGGAGGGTCAGCTCGCTGCCGAGCGCGATGCAATCTGGATACAGGCGAACATCAACCCCGCAACAAATATGGTGCATTCCTACGATTTGCTCCATAATCCGGGACGAGAAAATCGATCGGTACTCGCCGGAACACTGCCCGGACGGGATGAAACACGTAGTCGATTACTCGTGCGGGCCCTCGCGCCGAAGCGGATGATCGGAATCAGATACTTCGGCTCCCCTGATCTGGAGGTAAGAATGGCTGAGTCGATTACACCCGCCAGTAAGGTCATTGATATCCTGAGCAGCGTCGATCCGTTCCTCTGGGAAGTACTGACTCAGCGATCGTTGGGGCTCAGACCACCGATCAGTGCACAGCGCGCACCGCGAACAACGGAAGGACCGCTGCCCGATCCGTGGAGCGCATCGAATACGCGCGTAACCGCAGAAGACCTGGACCTGCACGTACAAGTGGCCGCACTCGAACTGGTCAATCGCATCGTCGATGCATCATCAACCGTATCCATGCAGGGCGGCGATGGGGCCGCGATCATCTCGCGATCCGTCAAAGAATGGGTTGCGATCGACGATGGCGACGGGACCGGGAAACTTCCACGGCACGTCTTCCCAAAACCGTGGGCAGTCCCATTGCCACGCCCGCCCCGCCCGAACGAAGTCGTTCAATTCAAACCGGTACTCGCGGCGGCAGCGTTGGGCTTTAGCTCGCTGCGCGAAGGGGTGCAAGACGAGGGCTTACGCGCCGCCGTGGACGACGCAATCGACGTGTTGATTGAACGCGCCAACAGAGCTCCGTAAGCGATACCTCGGCACACATCGCGCACCTTGACCAACCCGACGCGACAGTGTCGACCCCCGGCTTCCTCGATAGTGCCGGCACCGGCGTACGCCACTGGCAGCAGCGATTCTGGGCGCGGCGACTACCGGGCGAAAGGGGACCTCTGGCCAGGCACAGCCCAGTCGATCGCTGCAGGCAATCATCCTATGTCGTACCGATGCGAACGGACCCGCTGGTTGTCGACGTTCCCGGCGTGAACGCCCACAGGGCGCACCCGCTGCAGCGAAGTGCACTGGACATCACGCTCTGGATACCCCAAACACCGTTGTTTGGGCCAGTTCTTACGAACCAACCGACACGGGCGGAGCGACCAATGGCAGGTCGACGAAAATTCCAGCTCGCTGCCGTCGTCATCGGCGTCGCAGTCAATGCCGGGTGCGATACGTCCCCGGACGGGGACGTTGCTTCTCGGCCATCCCCGGCGGCGAGATCTACCACGGATTCAGGCGTCGACGCCCGATCCGACGGGGGCCAAGGCGCGGCCGAACCTCGGGTGCCAGGTCTTCCCGGACCCAACAACCCAGGCCGCGTAGCCCCGGCACCGTTCAAGATTCCGCCTCCCTCCCAAGGGGAGGGCAGTCCCTTCAGCCTGGTACCGGGCTATTTCGAAAACGTCGTCAGGACCGCCTGTGGTGGCGCACTCTGCGTCAACGTGGTTGTACAACACGTGGACGGAGAATGCGAAGAGGAAGGTGGCCTGTTGTTCAAAGGCACCGACCCACCAAAGCAACCCACTGGTGAAGTCGATGAGTACGGGAGGCCCATCTACAGCATCGTCGTTTATCCCGGGGATACGCTGACGCTTCTGACCATGTGCTCGCCAGTGTATTCATCCGAGGAGGAAAACACGCTGAATCCTAGCGCGGAACCGCGTGTGTCGACCCCAGATACCGGCATACCCCCGTCGACCCCGGATACCGGCACACCCCCGTCGACCCCGGATACCGGCACACCCCCGTCGCCGTTGGATACCCCATCCCAGTTGCCGGAAGATGAACCAATCGGCTGAGGCGAGACCGCCAGATGGATCGTCACCCTTCACGGGGTTCTCCCGGGTGGCGAGAATCTTCGGTGAGTTCGTGGCGCCGACAACTTTGCTCACTGCACTGCTGTTCTACTTCGGCTGGGCGCATGTGTACTGGTTCTTCGACTACTTTGGTGTCGATTCGACGGTGCTCGAGCCGAGCATCCGCGAGTACATCATGCGCAGTGTCGATGCCCTCTTCGTTCCGCTGATCGCTATTGCGGTCAGCGGAACCGTCCTCATAGGGGGTTACCTCGCGCTTCCCGAAGCTATCCGTCGCAGTCGGCACGCACGCTGGCACATCGTTGCCCTCACCGGCGCCGGGATCGCGGTCCTGATCAACGGACTGAGCCGGATCTTCTTCGCCACACCACTCAACAGCGGTCTCGTGGTGGCTCCTGTTTGCATCATCGTGGGGGTCGCGCTGCTCTGGTCTGCATCGCTGCTGCGTCGCAAGCGCTGGCGAGAGGCAGACCCTGCCCTGCCGCCGCGATCGGAGGCCTCCGTGCTCACCGAATGGGTCGTGATCTACATTCTGGTAGGGCTCAGCTTGTTCTGGATCGCGACGGACTATTCCGTGGCCGTAGGCCAGACCAGGGCGCGTGAGGCGGCTGCCCAGTTACCGGCACGCCCTACCGTCCTTGTGTACAGCGAACTGGATCTGCATTTCTCCCGGTCTGAGGTTCGGAAGATCGCCTGTGGGCCTGACTCCGACGTTGCCTCGGCCTACCATTACCGTTACGACGGACTTGTACTACTCACCACGATCGGTGACCAGTACGTTTTGCTACCCCGGACATGGTCACCCGGATACGGTGCGGCCATCGTCCTACCGAAATCACCGCCGGGCGCTATCCGATTCGAATTCGTCTATCCCAGTGCGACGGTCGAGCCCGGTTGTTAGCAGTGCTTCTTCGTCGTAGCCGTGTCGCAGTGCCTCACGGATCGCCAACGACCGCTCGTACCGTGAACGCCCTTGCCCGTTGAGTAGTGGCGTGACCGGACAGCCGGCCGAGGGCGATCGCATAGCACACGTTCTCGCTGTAGGTGGACTCCACGAGGTGACCGTGGCTCACCCGCACGCACAGCGGGTCGTTGCACTTGTGCTCGCACCACATCCGGGCCGAGGGGCCCGGGCACCAGCTCCACCGATAATCGGTGCGCGAGCATCGTGCGTTGCCGATTCTCACGTTGGAAGTTGAACGCTGTAGCCGTCGGGCGCACTGATCGCCCCCGATCCAGTACCAACACGCCGGTGACTTCACCACCTTCGTCCACTCCGAATAGCTCGAGCACGGCTGCCCGGCTTTGTTGACCCAGAGTGGGATGGGGGCGAATCGCAGCCTGTAGGGGTAGAGGAACACTCCCCCTTGCCCGCAGGTTCCGACCACAGATCGTCGTGGGATCCGAGTCGTTCGTCGAGCTCGTCGAGCAGCGTGAACAGTCGCTTGGCGAGGGCACGTTCGGACGGCGAGGTGATCGCGTCGAGGGAGGATAGCGGTCACCGAGATAGCCGGCGAGCGGATCGAACGGAGAGCGCGAGGCGAGAGCGAACAGCGCGAGCGAGACGGCTGCGGTCAGGGGGTTCGCGAACAGTGCACGCCGGGTGATCATCCGGGCGATTCCCCGGCCACGGCGGCGACGAATGCGGGGTGTCGTGGGCTCTGACACGGCCGTTGCCGGTGGGGTGACGGTGGTGGTCATGACCGAGTCCATTCCCGCAGGTTCCCCCACGGGCCCCCACGAGGCACCGTGACTGTGCGGCTCCAGAACCGGGGTGCTACCTGTGTATTCGGTGTCCCTGGAGACGTAGGCGTGGTCGAGGAACACGAGCATCACATAGCCGGGATCCGCGACGTAGGCCGACTGGACGCTGCGGTACTGCGCGGCGCGCTCGTCGGGGTCCGTGGTGCGGCGCGCCGCATCGAGGGCGGCGTCTACGGCCGGGTTCACATAGTCGGAGGCGTTGTCGTACGGCGAGCCGACGCCGTCCTGGGCGTAGCTCGAGTGCAGGGTGCTGTAGATCTGCGGATCCGGGTCGTAGGCAGGTCACCGCCCCGGAACGTCGCGCGATCGGTTGGCCGAACCGACGTGCCGGTGGCCTCTTCGACAGGCAGCACCATCGGTACACGGTGCACGGGCGCCGGTCAGCGACCCGCTCCGCTGTAATACCCGCGCAATGTCCGGCGATGGCCAGGTGCAGGGACAAGCAGGTATTCGAGTCGAAGCGATTGCGGCTTCATTGTGAAAGTGAAGGTTATGAAGGCGATTGCGGCAATCGGGCTGATCTCCATGGTCCTGTTGATGACCGGCTGCTCCGAGGGTGGCGATGCGAACGACGCTGCGCCGACGACCACGACCACCGCGTCCGTCTCGACGCCGCCGTCGACGACCGCGCCGACTACCGCTTCGGCGGCATCGTCGACTGAGTCGGCACCTGCACCTGCGCCCGTCTCCCCAAGCGCAACGGCAGCTGTGGTGGACACTGTGGACGAGCCCTATGTCGTCGAGTGCCTGGACGGCACCCCCGGCCCTGCACGGTGGAGCGACGGAACCTTGGCGTTCTCCCAGTGGTGCTTCGACCAGCTAGGCGGAGACGAGTACCTACGTCAGGAGCGTGAGGCCAACACCTTCGAGTGCGACGGCAACGTCTGTCGCAACCCCTACACCGGGGGCTCGTATCCCGATCCACAGGCACAGTCCCAGCAGTCGACGGCGGACAAGCAGATCTCGTGGTGCGGGACAGACAAGAACATCTACAACCGCGGAACGACATTCTACACTGACGGCACCTCGTCGTCATGGACGCAGTACTGCGCCGACCAGTTCGACTCGGTCAACAACCCGCCTCGCCCCCCGGGAACGAACGGCGGTGGCGGAGCCGTCGCAGGACCGTGCCCCGCTGCCGACGAAGGCGTGATCACCTACACCCCCGATGGCCGAAAGCAGCAATGCTCCAACGGCCACTGGGTCTACATCCGCTGACTTCCCAAGCGAACCCACGCGGTCAGGAACCGCTCGAATTGTCGAACAACCACCGTTCGAACAGATCCGGACGCAGGCTGCCTGCCTCCTGCGCCCACCGAGCGAGCAGGGAGCAGTACCGCTGATACGTCTCGGCCGGCCAGCCCTTCTCGGGATGCAATGAGGTCCACCCGATGTCGACCAGGGCGGCTGCGACGCGGCTGTCGAGGATCAACGATGGGTGATCCGGTGCCCCAGCCCCGGCGAAGTACAGGTACTTGGTAAAGAACGCCGGGCCGAGATGGGCGATCGCGGGGGTGCCCTGCGGGTAGAGGGTGTCGTAGGCCCTTTCAGGGTCGCGGTGGGACAGCTGCGCGGCCGTCCGCAGCGCCAGTGCAGATGCGGAGCGGTCCCAGGCGACCGAATCCATCCGGTTGAGAACCTGCCGCACCTTCCCGCCCGCGCCCCACGCGAGGATGTGCCACAGCAGGGCGAGGGTATCGGTGGGAGAACCCGAGGAGGCGGCAGCGAGCGCGAAGATGTCCCCGCGGGTGATGACGGCCCTGCCCTGGTCGATGCGTTGTCCTGTGCTATCCCGTCCGACGACGGGTCCTCCGGGAAGGCTACGCTCGTGCAGGGCATCGTTCCACCAGGTCAGATTGACGGTGATCGGGTGGTCGAGGATGGCCTCGCGGGGATGAGCAGATTTCACCCATGCCAGGCATGCCTCTGGCGGTTCGACGGTGCTCAGATCGGTCGGTGCCATGGCCTGATCCTGCCCGACCACCACGGTGGAATGGGGGATCCGGCTGCCAGTGTCCCCCCGGCTGGGCCTACAGGGCGGCTGCGCGGCGTTCGTCCAGGCTCTGCGCCGACGCGGGGTATTCGGCGAGCATGTAGGCGCGGAACCGTGCCCAGTCCTGGTCGTCGGCGAGCGCCCAACCATCCCGTACATCGGGCAGACCTCATGGTGGCAGGACCGGCACACGATGCTGCCCATGGAGCCTTTGGTAAAGGCGTCGCAGCACGGGTCAGGTGGTAGGCGAGGCCCACGTAGGCCACGACGTGGGTGGTGTCGTCACGGTAGATCTCGACGATTCGGTCGTGGCGTTCTGCAGGGGCCTCGGTCATGGGAATCCTCCATCGAAAGCGATATGGGGCGGAACATCTCCGAGCGTCCGCGGCGATGCCGACGGTGTTGCAGCAGGTGATGACGAAGACTGTCGTTAACCGAGGATCCACAACCGCTAGACCTGTCGGACAACGCGATCACCCGGACCTCGCGAGCGCCCGCCGAGACTATTCGCAGGTAGTGATCACTGCATACGCGCTAAGTCAGGGTGGAGCGCACATCGATCGTCGCGCGGAACCAGCGGGCCAGGTACTCGTCGGCCATCAACTTCGGATGGGCCTCGACGTAGCCGACGAACCAGCCGGACAGACCGTCCCAGATTCTGTGGTCCCCAGGTGCGGTGAGGCTCCAGCCGAGTTCGTGGAGGGTCCAGTGCGCTTTGGCGGAGTTGCGCAGCATCGAGGTGCTCACCCAGTTCGGTTCCGCATCCGCGCCGCCCCGGGCGACCGGAACCAGATGATCGATGGTCGGAAACAACTCCCAGAACGCGAAGTGCGACTGTGACATCTGCCAGTTCGGATGCGCAGGGAACTCTTCCGGCAGGATCAGCGACAGCGTGCGCAGGGCAGCCGGGTGCACGAGCTTGGTGCCGCTGTAGCGATCGAGGAAGCCGTCCCGGTAGAACACGCGCAGGCATTGGCATTCGGTGTACTGACGCGAGTTCTTCGCCACCGGGCTGAAGGGATACTCACTACGCAGGATCTGCCGGCCCTGCTCGAGGTCACCGGCATCGATCGCGGCCACGGTGCGAACAAGAATATCGGCCTTGTCGCCCTCGATGACAGCAGGATCCGGAACCGTTTCGGCAGATCGGGATTCGGGATTCGACACATCTTCGATCGTAGAACCACTCCCAACTACTCACCCTCCGCACATCCGGCGGGAAGTGCCAGCGAGCTCGGTGGATGAGTACCGATATTGGTCACCGTGATCGCGGCAGGCGAGTTGCTCCACGAGTGCACGCTCTCGCACCTCAGACCCCGACAATCTGTCGGGCCTTTGTCGCACAATGCATCCATGCTCGCTCGCCGCACAGGTCAACGCGTGTTCCTGGCCGAAGGTCGACCATGGAAGGACGCGGTGATCGCTTATCTCGAACCGCGCTCGCCCTATCGACCGTGGCTGATCCCCTCCGCTGTGGCCGCGGGAGATCTGATCATCACTGTTCTCGACACCGACCCCCGCACGGTGCTGTGCGTGGAGCTCATGGGCCCCACCCGGCGCGGAATGGTTCTCGAGGTCGTCGAGGAGAGTCGGCTGACGCTCCCTCCGGTGCCGGACATCGAGGCAGCCCTGTCGATCCCCCTGCCGACCGCACCCGGCCGGATCGACGACGACGCGGCCGACCGCCTGCTCGAAGCCCTGTCGGTGTACGAGGAGCGATTCGGCAATCCGCCGAGCCCCTTCACCGATCCGCATCGGCACGACCGGCCGCTTTCGTCGGCCCACTCTGCCCGGGTCCTGCTCGAATCCGGCGGCCTCTGCGCTGCCTGTGATAGCCGGGTGAACCTGCGCGGCGCCGCCGCTCGTGAGCGGGTCCATGTGCACCTCGCCGACGCACACGCCGTCGACGAACAGTGGTCGGACCGCTCGGCCGCGCTGTGTACCCAGTGTCACAAGGCAATGACCGGCGGAGGATTCACCAGCTTCGTGGAGTACCGGTTCTCGCTGCAACCGACGTGCCCGCGCTGCCAGGCATGTCGAACCCAGGAGGTCGTCTACGGCATGCCACCGGGGCCAGGGTGGCTCGACGACAAGCCGTGGTTGGCGATGGGCGGATGCGCCATCGGCCCGGATTCGCCCCGATGGGGATGTGGCGTCTGCGGCTACCACTGGCACTACAACGTCGATCGCCGCTTCGGCGACGAAGATGATCCCCACGCCGGCGATTATGTCGTCGCGCATTTGTTCAACTTCGACGGCCGACGCCCGCACATGCATCCGCCGGACGTCGAGGACCCACACGAGATGCAGATCGGCACGCTCATCATCGAGGACGTCGATTCGGCCTGGGGCGGGTACACGCGTTACGCCGTGCTCCGTGACGACGGGTGCCTGAGGGAGCTCGAACCGGACACCATTGTCGCGCTCGGACGGGTGGATTCCTGACGAACCGGCAGGTGGGTGCGCCGGTCAGCGCCGAGATTCGATTCTTGGGACGACTCGATGGCGTTGCGGCCGCTGTCACAGCACCATGCGCTGGTGTCGGGCTGGACGGCACCTGCCCCCGGCTAAAAGCAGATCTGATCCCCGGGATCGACGATGTGAAGCGCGGAAGCCCGCGCGACCGCGAAAGACATTCGTATAGTGCACAAATGACCGGTGAGGCGATTGAGTCGATCTTTCTCGACGGCTACGACTGGCCGGTGCCACTGGTGGTGAGCACGTCGGTCTCGAAGTCGTTGGCACGCGATCTGCAGCTGTCGGACTGGCGCGCGGATGTGGGTATCTCCGCGCTGTTGGGGCTGGCCACACGTTCGTGTCAGCCGAGCGATGCAGCAGCCCGGTCGTTGCTGGCGGGACAATTCGGCATGCCGCAGGAGAGAGCCAGGGCGGCTGTCGCCCTGGGCCGATACCTAGTCACCGACAACCCGGTCAACAACCATCCTCTGGGGTATCTCGCGGCGGTGAAACTGAGCGACCCCCGTGCGCGGCGGCTGTTGGAACTGTACGCCGGCCGCACCAGCGACGACGGAATGTCCGCCGCGAAGATCAACTACACCCGGGTTCGTGCCGTTCGGACCGGGCAAGATGTGCGCAGGCTCGCGAAAGCTGCCGCATCCTCTCAGGACGCACCCACCATGGCGGTCACCGCCGCTCTGCTGGCCTCGTCGCGTCTGACAAACGAGACCGGGACGACGGAATTGCTGCACGACGCACTGACGCAATCGGTGGCGCACAATGCGATGGCCACTGCGTTGGAGCGGCGCCGTGACCGCGTACTGGCCGGTGCGTACGCGTTGTCGGCTTTGGCCGTCGAAGGCCTCGCTATGGGGGATCTCGCCTGGAACGATGCCGCACCGTCCTGGCGTTTCGACGCCGCACCATGGCTTCTGCCTCTTCTCGACGTCGAGGACAGCACACCGCTGCGGCAACTCCTCGACAGCGCAGCACATCTCGGTCTCGGTTTCGTGTCGGTCGGCACCTCCCGGTCCCAGGCGGAAGGCGATGTCGACGAGACCGCCGAACAGGAGCTGTTGGATGCGATGCTGCACCGCGTCAGTCATCTGGCAGCGGCAGGCCTGCTCACCAAGGTTCCGGACACCCCGTTGTGGTTCGACGGTGGTAGCGACGGGCAAGTTCTGCTGGTGGTTGCCGACGACGATGCGTACGCGTGGGTGGGGCGCGCAGGAAAAGGGGTGTTGGTCGGGTTCGACCTGACTGATTTCGTCGGACGATGTCTCGACGAACCCGGGATCCGCACCGCGCTGGCGATGGCCGTCGCGTGGTATGTCGACGGGGCGATAAGCCTGAAGAAGCACTCGACCGCCGCAGCGTCGTTCACGCGCCGCTCCGCCGGCACTCCCTCGATCTATCGCTACACTCCTACCTCGTCGTTCAGGCGGCACGTCACAGACGTCGCGTGTGGCCGCAGCACCCCACCGCGGCCACACGCGGTGACCGCGCACATCCGGCATCTCGGACCGGAGAAGGAGCCGTCGGAGGACGCCGTCGATCGCGCCCCACGGCACCTACGGCGCTATATGGGGCCTCACGACACGTACGTCAGGGGCTACAGAACCGGCGGTGCCACCGGCGCGGACGAGCTGATCACGCGATTGTCGAAGTATTCGATGTTGGCCGATGTTCTCGGAGAAATGTCCGACCAACAACGAAGTTGACGACCCGAGAGTGGAAGCACACGGTCTTTACCGGATAGGAATTACTCGCTGGCCATCTCCGGTGCCACCGGATCGTACCCGGTGGCAGTAGTCGAGGTCCTCGGCTCGGTCCGCAGCACATCCGCCTTCGTACTCGCTCGGACTTCTGTGCGTGCTTGTCCAGCATGTTCGACCGGAACTCACGGGCGGCACCCCTACTCCCCCGGCTCGACGCTGCGTCGCGGGCAGGGCCCTCAGTCCTGATCGTCCAGCGATGCGAAACGAACGTCCCGCCAGAATTCGCACAGCAGGGCCAACGATCTGTGCTGATCCCATTCTCGCAGCGCCGTCACATATCGGGCATGTTGGGCGGTGTCTCGTTCGACGCTGAGTTCGAGGACGGGAAAGTCCAGCCGCCGCATCGCTTCGGCGACCATCACTCGGACCGCTCTACCGTTGAAATCCTCGAACGGATGCACGTGCAGTGCCTGCGCCTCCAGGTAGGCGAGGGCTTCGAGTTGAAGCTCGACGTCGCCGGCGCAATAGTCGAGTCGGCCGGTGAAGCTGTGGAACAGCTCCCGCATCTGTCGGTCCACATGGATGTGTTCCGGCGGATAGTGGCCTCCCACCCGGACCGGCTTGGTGCGCCACCGGCCGGCGATGTCGGGCATCACGTCGATCAGGATCCGGCGATGGAACTCGCGGAGCAGATCCACGTCCATCGCTTCGTCGGCGAAGTGACCGGAGGCCACCTCGTCGAGCAGCCGGCGCAGCGGCTCGGCGATCAGATCGGCGACCTCGTGGTAGGTCTTCGTACCGAACAGTGTCTCGAACTGGCGGGTGCTGCCGGTATCGACCGGCTCCGTCGGCTCACCCACCGGCCACCGCTGCTGCGCGGATCCGTGCGTGCACGATCAGTGCGACCCCAGCACGGCCCGCTGACGCTGCCGTGCCTGCTCGATCCACCGGTCGGACACCGGCTCGCCTTCCATCGCCATGCTGTGGATCACGTGATCGACCACGGCGGCGCGCCGCCGATAGACCTTCTCCTCGGTGGGCAGCGCACGCCACCGTGCGACCAGTGCCCGAACGTCGCGTGTGGTCACGGCGTGCTCCCTTCCGTCTCGATCCGGTTCGCTGTCCTCCATGATGGCAGCCGGTGGCGACAGCGAGCAATCGAGACGGGCTCTGCCGGCCTGCGGACGTTGTGCGGACCGCTGCGCTGTCGGCGCCGTGGTGTAGGTACAGCTGGACGACGAGACGGCGGATGTGCCTATCGCGCCCACCGAGGTAGGGGGATCTCATGGTTGTGCTGCTCACGTTCAATGTGCTCGGAATCGTGGCCGCGCTCTTCTGTGCGCACCGGTCGTATCGCCGGTACGGCCGCCCGGCTCGGGCGGTGGCGGCCGGCGTCGGAGGGCTTCTCGTTCTTCCGCTGATCGTCGTGGTGGCGGTCGCGGCGGCCACCCCACGAGCATCGCGTGTTGGGTAGCGGAACAACGAGTAATCGCAGTTCAGGACGTATTTCGAGTGCAGTGATCGAGTAGAATTGATCTTGAAACATTCACGGATTCGGGGGAACTCCGCCCAGGGTCGGGCGCAGTCGAGGAGGTCGCGTGGCGGACGAGAACGCCAACCAGGACACGTTCGGTACCGAGGATCAGGAAGGACGAAATGGCTCCGCAGAGCGAGGAATTCATCGCGCAGGTCGAGGGAATCGACCTGACGATCGCGGCCGAGACCAGGCGGATCCTGGTCGAGTGGCTGGGAATCGACCCGGCGACCGAGCAGGAGCAGATCGACCGGGAAGCGCTGCGCCTGCAGCAGATGACCGAGGACGCGGCCGAGCAGTTCGAGCAGGCGACCCCGACGACCCCGGACGCGACGTACCAGGACGCGGTACGCGCCAAGGAAACAGCGTGGCGGGCAGCGCGCGAGATGGTGCTCGAGGGCGAGCTGTATCCGCAGGTGACACCGGAAATCCGGGCAGCGCAGGAGGAGTTCGAGACGGTTCTCGATCAGCGGATCGAAGAACGTTGGGGGGTAGCCAGGACAGCGCAGGATCCCGATCGGTGGCGGACGCTGAACGTGAAGCCGAACCCGGTGGCGGTGCGAGTGGTCGAACGAGTCTGGCTGGGCAAGCCGGGGTGGTTCCGAACGCTGGCGAAGTCCCTGATCGCGCAGCGGATCGAGGACAACCAGCCGGTGCCGATGACCTCCCGCGATCCGCTGGCGGACGAGCTGGCGGCGCTGATCGAGGACGAGATGCGGCGCAACCCGCCGCAGGACCCGGATCTGCCGTTCTGATCCAAGCCCAGTGGGCACAAGTCCGCGACCAGCTCGTCGAGTTGGAAACACAGGGCGAGAAGCTCGCCGATCGTCTGGCCGAGGCCAGGAAGGCATTGGCGACCGCGCAAGAACGCGGACTGGGCCGTGGCGTCGACATCAACGGTCAGCGAGTCGCTGCGCTGACCGAGCACCTCGAACGGCTCCGGGGACACTGGCGTGAGCTGAGTGGCCGGGAGAACCAGCTCCGCAGCGAACTCCACGCTCTGGGGATCGACCCGGAGAGCGTCCCCAAACAGACGGTGCGTGAAGTCGCCGCCGCGCAGCCGGCCTGGCGTGAACACCCCGCCACCGCCCGCCAGTTGCGGGCCCTCGAACGCCTCGCCCGCGAGACGAACGTGCCATTCGTCGTCGAAGACGGCATCACCAAAGGCCAGGCCCACGACCTGATCGCCTCATTGCTGGCCGGCAACATCCCGCAGGCACAGATCACCGACCGGCCCGCAGGGCCGATGTTCCTCCCGGCCGCGACACCGACCGAGCCGGCCGCACCGGACACTCCCCCGGCACCCGAACCGCCCCCGGCCGAGACTCCGCAGCCGGTGATCGATCCGGTGACCGAGGTCGAACGTCGTTTGCTCGAGCGTCTCGCCGAACCGGATGCCGAGGTCGATGTTGCCGCGAACCTCGAGGTCAACACTGCGGCGCAGTTCTTCTCCTGGGCCGACGGGCATTTCAAGGTCAAGGCCCAGGTCGCGCTGGCCGACCTGATAACCGACCGTGCCTCGCTGACCGACGAGATGTTCGTGGTGTGCCGGTCGATCCTGGCCGATCCGAAACGCTGGGGCGAACTCGGCCACCGCTCCGCCGAGGCGTACTGGCAGGCCCACACCGGTGAGCCGGTACAGCATCCGGTCACCGCCGAGGTCACCGACACGATCGTCGACGCCCGCGCCCGCGAGGACCGCGCCGTCGCCGAGGACTTCCTCGCCACCACCCAAGCCGTTCTCGACGCGCAGGAACCGGCCGAGCTGGAGACCGCCGAGCAGCGCAGTGAGCACATCGAGGCGGTGCAGGACGGCATCGACCAGGCCGCCACGGTCGAGATCGAGCAGTGGTGGGCACGGGGCCGCGCCGCCTACGACCCCGACGACCCGCTGACCCTGCCGCAGCCGGACACCAACCCGCAGGTCGCCGCCGCGATCAAGGCGGTGCGCGGCCGCAAGGCCCGCGACGAGATCCGCGCCCAGTGGTTCGCCGGTGTCGAGCAGGGACGCCGTGAGGCCACCGCCGCGCAGCGCCACGCCTTGATCGCCGAGGTCGCCGTCGATCCGAGGTTCATCGCACGCGTCGAGGGCCGGCGCCCGGACTACCTGCCCGCCGTCGCCCGCGACGACGCCAAGACCCTGATCGCCGAAGCCGCCCGCGAGGGATCACCGCTGCGGCAGGCCGCAGCGAAAGTTCTGCTTGAGCATCACCCGCTGCCGGCTGAGCTGTACGAGCGGGCCTACGCCGAATGGGACCGCCTCCACGGACCCGAACTGACCTGGGACCAGGACACCGCCGGGGAGTGGACGGCGTGGATGACCCTGCAGCTGCGCCGGGACCCGCTGGTCGGGTCGTGGGCCGGACTGCCGATGTGGACCCGCACCGATCTGATCGAGTTCGGTATCGAGACCGCGTTCGCGGTCATGGCCGAGGAACGCCCCGATCTGATCAAAGCCACCGCGGGCATTCCCACCGAGCGTCTGGCTGCCGAGCTGCGCGGAAACATCATCCCGAACCTGCCGCCGCCCGAGGCATCGGATGTGTCCGCCGGGTTCGTCGCGACCGGCGAATTCTGCCAGCTCCGCTTGCGGGACTACGTGGAATCGAGGGTGCAGCACCACTCGATTCACGGGTGGGCATACACCCTCGACGGCGGCGGCACGTCCACCACCGCCGGCCACAATCCGCGGGTGGCGCTCGGTGCGCTGCTCGACGCCCGCACCAAGCCGATCCCGGAGTGGATCGAACGTGTCTACCGGCCCTACGCCGGGGCCCGCGCCACCGTTGTGACCAGGGCGACCGCCTATGCCCGGAACAACGAGTTCTACCACGCTGCGGCCCGGTCGGATTTGCTGTGGAAGTACGACGAGTCCGGCAGCTTCGTGGCCGCCCATTCGCTCCTCGAGGACGTGCGCCGCGGGATCATCGAGCAGCTGCGCAGCGATGTCCCGGCCGAGGTCGACCTGCTCGAATCCCTCGGCGTCGATCTGGAGTGGACCCTCGGTCACGACGTGGATCCGAAGGTGCTGCGTGAGATTCGGGCCGCAGGGGACGATCTCTACAGCCTCACGCCCCCCGACCTGACTTTCGCCGGGGCGGGAGATGTGATCGTCGGGGATCCCGACGGCCGGCACGTCACGATCCGCTCCGGGTGGGCCCCGAACAGCCGGGAGCACATCACCTACGTCGATCGTCAGCCCCGTCTCGAGCTGACGATGCGGGACGCGATCGCCGACGCCCGCGCCGTCCTCGCCGCCGACCCCCAGGCCGAACAGTTCGACCCAGAGCGCACCACCGGCGTCGAGGCCGAACTCGGCACCGGCACCGAGGCTGAAGCCGAGGTGGATACCCACGACCAACCGACCATCGAGACCGAGCAATCGCAGGTCGGTGAGGAGGCCCCGCCGTCCCCCCGAGTTCTAGCGCCTGCGGTCGAGGACACAGGCGCGGTGATCTTCGAAGAAGTCGAATCGGCTCCCGCCGAGCCGTCGGACCCCGCCCCGGCGGGCACCGACACGGCGACCTCGTGGGTGCTCACCGATCGTCTGATGCTCGGCCACATCGGACCGACCACCGCACCCACCCCCACCCCCACCCCCGCGCCCGAACCGGAACCGGAACCGGAACCGGAGGCTGCCGCCGAGCCGGCCTCAGTGCCGGCGCAGACCGAACCGGTTGCGGACGCCGACGAGCTGGTCGTTCCCGACACCGAGTACGGCGAGCCGCTGACCAGCCGTCTGTGGCGAAACGGTGGTCTGGTCAAGGTCCGCACACAGTCCGGCGGATACGTCTACCTCTCCCCGGACACCGCCGCCCAGTACGCCGCTGCTGATGCGTCCGCCGAACCGCAGACCACGGTTGAACAGCCGCAACACGAGATCACCGCCGAGACCGGCGAACCCACCCCGCAGACCGGTGGTGACCAGGCGCAACCGGACACCGACTCCATGTCCGCGGCCCCGGTGGTGCGTCCTGCCCCGCCGACCGCGGCGGCGCAGGACTTCGCTCTCGGTACCGAGGTGCTGGTCCCGTCCGGGGCGAAGGCCCGGGCGCGGGCGAACATCGCCGCCCTGCGTCTGGTGCGTGAGCTCGACGAGCAGCAGCGACCGGCGACCGCCGACGAGCAGGCGGTGCTGGCCCGGTGGTCCGGCTGGGGAGCGGTCCCGGAGGTCTTCGACAACCGCGCGAAGATCCTTGCGCAGTGGGGCGACGAGCACGCCGAACTGCTCGATCTGCTCGGGGAGAAGGGTTTCGCGCAGGCCCGCCAGACCACCCTCAACGCGCACTACACCGACCCGGCGATCGTCTCCGAACTGTGGCGGGCGGCGGCGCGGGCCGGACTGCCCGACGGTGCGGTGTTGCTCGAACCGGGCTGCGGGGCTGGTCATTTCGTCGGCACCGCCCCGGCCTCGGTGCGCATGGTCGGTGTCGAGATCGAGCCGATCAGCGCGAAGATCGCGCACTACCTGTATCCCTCGCAGCAGATCCGCAATCACGGCTTCGAACGCAACTTCGCCCCCGAGGCCATCTTTACCGGGGCGATCGGCAACGTCCCGTTCGGCAAGTTCTCCCCCGTCGATCCGATCCACAACCCGGGCGGGTTGGCGATCCACAATCACTTCATCGCCAAGTCCCTGGCGCTGACCGCGCCGGGTGGCTACGTCGCCGTGGTGACGAGCATGTTCACCTCGGACGCTCGCCGCGCCGAAGAGCGCGCCGCGATCACCGCCCGGGGGGATCTGATCGGGGCGGTGCGTCTGCCCACCGGCGCGTTCGACCGGCAGGCCGGCACCGACGTGGTGACCGACGTGCTCATCTTCCGTCGCCGCGAGGACGGGGCGACCCCCACCGAGGACACCCTCGAATGGGCCACACCCGCCGTGCAGGTCGCCGCGATCGACGCCAAGACCGGTGAGCAGGCGCGGACCTGGATCAACCCGTACTTCGCGAAGTACCCGGAGCGGGTGCTGGGCACTCTCGCTGTGGGCAATGGCATGTATGCCGGGGGCTCGCTGCAGGTCATCCCGCACACTGGCAGCGCCCTGTCCGAGCAGTTGCGCGCCCAGCTCGATCCGCTCATCGACCGGGCCGTCGCCCGTGGTCTCGGGTTCACCGCCCCGGCCCCCGATCCGGTGCAGGTAGGGGCGTTCGCCACGCCGGGGTTGCGCACCGGAGCCGGTCTGGACTCGAACGAGGTGCTGCCCGGTGCGATGCGGTTCCACGAGACCGCGGGCCGTTTCGAGCAGTTCACCCTCGGCCGGGGCTGGGCCGAGGTCGGCTGCCGGGGCAAGGACCTGGCGCAGCAGTGGAAGGTGCTCATCGCTCTCGGTGAGACGGTGATGGAGCTGTCCGAGGCCAGCCGCTCCCGCACGCATACCGTCGCGGACCGTGACGTGATCCGGGGCCGGCTGAACTCGCTCTACGACGGCTATGTGCGCCGGTGGGGGCCGCTGAACCGGTTCAAGCTCACCGACCCGACCCCACTGTCGGAAGCGAAGATCGCCGCCCGCCTGGACAAGGCGATCACCGAGTGGCGCATCAAGACCGGCCGCGACGAGGCTATTGCCGACGGCCTCGACCCGAAGGATGCCGGACCGTTCGAGGGATCGATTCCCGACGAGGTGCTCGAGGAGCTGCGTGAGAAGGCGGCCGAGCAGCCGCAGCCGCGGCGGTATTCCGCGCATCTGCAGGGCGCGATCGCCCGCGACCCGCGCCTGGGCATGGTGCTGGCGATCGAGAATTTCCAGTCGCGCTTCGACGGCACCGAGGCGGTGGCGACCAAGACGGCGATCTTCACCGAGGACACCACCCCGTTCAAGGACAAGGCCACCGGCGCCGCCGACCTCGACGAGGCGTTGGCGATCTGCTTCGACGAACTCGGACACCTCTCCCCGCACCGGGTGGCCGAGCTGCTGAACCTGCCGGTCGAGGACACCCTCGACCAGGCCCAGGGCCGCATCTATCCGTCGCTGCACGCCGACGGGCAGTGGGAGCTGGCCACCGTCGCGTTGTCCGGGCAGGTTCGCGGCAAGCTCGCCCTTGCCCAGGTCAAAGCTGCCACCGATCCCCGCTACGCCCCGCTGGTGCAGGCTCTGGAATCGGTGGTGCCGGCGGATGTGGACCCCGCCGACATCGGGGTGCGCATCGGCGCGACCTGGGTGCCGATCGAGGACTACCGCGCGTTCCTGGTCCAGGAGTTCGGGCTGCGCCCGGACCGGCTCACCGTCGAGCACGATCAGGTCAGCGGCAGCTGGGAGATCTCCACCGACCAGAAAAGCCGCCACGAGTTCTCCAGCGGCTATCCCGACAAGTACGGCACCGGCCGGCTCCCCGGGGTGAAGATGTTCGAGCTGCTCGCCAACAACAAACCCATCCAGGTCACCAAGACCCCCGACGAACTCGAACGCTCCCCCAAGCCGCGGTTCCACGTCAAGCTCACCGAACAGGCCCACGCCTCCGCTGGTGCGCTGCAGGAACGGTTCGAGAAGTGGCTGTGGGAGGACGGCGACCGCTATCTGCGCCTGGCCGCCACCTTCAACGAGCGCTACAACTCGTTCGTCAAACCGGTCCACGACGGACGCAGCAAGTCCTTCCCCGGCCTGAATCCGAAGTACACGCCCTACGACTATCAGGCCGCGGCGGTGCAGCGGTTCCTGCACGACGAGACGATCCTGCTCGACCACGTGGTCGGGGCCGGCAAGACCCTGACGATCACCGCCTCCTGCATGGAAGCCACACGCCTCGGGCAGATCCGCCAACCCTGGATCGTGGTGCCCAACCACCTGCTCGCGCAGTGGGCGGTCGAGGCCCGCGACGCCTACCCGAACGCCAACATCCTCGTCGCCTCCGAACTCGACGGCCGCGACGACCGGCAACGCTTCGTCGGGCAGAGCGCGGTCGGGGACTGGGACCTGGTGATCGTGCCGCAGTCGGTGTTCGGCAAGATCGCCATGCGCCGCGAAGCGCAGATCGAATACCTCGACAGCGAAATCGCCGAACTACGGCAGGCTCTCGACGCCGCCAACAGCCAGGGCGCGGAGTTCACGGTCAAGCAGATCGAGAACGCGATCAAAGCCGCCGAAGGGCGCATCGAGAAGATCATCGAGGCCAAGGCCACCGACGACGGGCTGACCTTCGAGCAGTCGGGCTGCGATTTCCTGTTCGTCGACGAGGCGCACGACTACAAGAACCTCACCCGCCCGTCCAACAGCGCCGACCTGTCGGTGCCGACCGGCTCCCAGCGTGCCACCGACCTGGAGATGAAAGCCAAGTATCTGCGCGAGCAGGCCCGCGCTCGCAACGCCGAACAGGGCATGCCGCACGCGCCGGCCAAGGCGATCGCGTTCGCCACCGGCACCCCGATCACCAACTCGCTGTCGGAGATCTGGGTGATGACCAAGTACCTGCGCCCGGACCTGCTGCACGAGGCCGGACTGGGGCGCATCGACAACTGGGCGGGCACGTTCGCCAAGCCGGTGTCGGTGGCGGAGATGAACGCCACCGCCACCCGCATCCAGATGCGCACCCGCATGGCCGAATACGCCAACGTCCCGCAGCTGGTGGCGATGTTCGACCAGTTCCGCGACGTGGTGACCGCTGATCAGATCCCGGTGCGCCTGCCCACCCTCGACGGCGGCACGCCGCAGATCGTCGAGTTCGACATGGGCCAAGACGCCCTCGACGCGATGGCCGACCTGGATGTGCGCATGAGCACGATCCGCGGCGATCGGATGGACCTGGACAACAGCCTCAAGATCGCCACCGATGGGCGCAACCTCACGATGCACCCATCGTTGGCGAACCTCGCCCCACCGGAGCCGGAGCACAGCCGCATCGAGCACGCCGCCGACCTGATCTGGCAGGTCCACACCGAGAACGCCGACCTGCACATCCCGGCCGACAAGTACGGCCCCGAGATGACCGGGGTGTTTCAGCTGGTGTTCTGCGATCGCGGCACCCCCAAGGCCGGCGCCGGCCCCAAGGCCCGCAATCTCTACACCGAGCTGCGCGACGCCCTGGTCGCTCGGGGCATGAAGCCGGAGGAGATCGCGTTCATGCACGACTACGAGGGCCCCAAGGCTAAAGCGAGGCTGGTGCACGCCTGCGCCGACGGGCGGATCCGGGTGCTGCTCACCTCCACCAAGAAGGGCGGCACCGGCCTGAACGTCCAGCGGGCGCTCAAGCAGATGATCAACCTCGACCCGGCGTGGACCGCCGCCGACATGGAACAACGCCTCGGCCGCATCATCCGCCAGGGCAACGTCCACCAGAGCGTCCGCGTGGTCAACATGGTCGCCCGCCGCTCCTACGACGCGATGATGTACCAGTACGTGGCCCGCAAATCGAACTTCGTCGCCATGATTCGCAAGGCCGACGTGCCCCCGACGATGGAGGACATCGGCGGGGACCTGACCGTCTCGTGGGCGCAGAGCAAGGCCGCCGCCACCGGCGATCCGGTCTTCGTCGCGCAGGTCGAGGCCGACCAGCAGGTCGCCGAACTCGAAGCCCGCCGCGACGCCGTCCTCAACGCCAACGCTGCCCGCAGCGCCGCGATCCGGGCCTTGAGCAAGTCCATCACCACCGACGAGACCCGGCTACCCGAGGTCCGGGCAATGGTCGACAAGCTCGCCGCGTGGAACACCATCGACGACCGCGCCACAAAGATGTGGCACTTCCCCCACGCCGCGATCCCCGATTCGGAGACCGCCGATCTCGCCGACGCGCTGCGAGGATCGTTGATCCGGCTCGAGGAGGAGGTGACCCGCAGCAACGACGAGCAGGTCTTCGGGGCCATAGGCGGCGTGCCCCTCGAACTCGGCTACACCCAGGTCCTGGGCCAGTTCTACGTCTGTGTCGGCGAGGAGATCGCCTGGTACGACCGCGACCGGTTCCTCAACGCGGTCGAGAAAACCAGTGGGGCGCAGGGAATGCTGACCACCCTCCGCAATCTCGCCGAGAAGGCCACCCGACAGGTGCCGGCCATCGAAGCGCGGATCGAACACAACCGGGGCCGGCTCGCCGACGCCGAGGCCGAACCGGGACTCGCCTTCACCGCCACGGCCGAACTCGACGCCGCGAAACTGCGGGCCGAAGAGCTGCGGCTCGAGGTCAACGCCCGCGAGAACTCCCCCGACGCACTACGCCGAACCCGCGACGAACACGAGCGCCGGGCCGCCGACGGGCAGTACCCGCAGTGGACCCTCGACCTGAACCCCACCGATGCCTGGGCCGAACACCGCGGCATGAGCAAGTCCGACCTCATCGCCTCGGTACCGGCCCGCATGGCCACAGCCCGGCAAGCATGGCTCGACGGCGCCGGGCAGCGCGAAGCCAGCCGCAGGGCCGACCCGTGGGTGGCTCTCGACGACACCGAAGCGCTCTGGCAGTACGGCTTCGCCGCCGACAGTGGACAGCCCGGCGCCCGAGTGCGCTGGGACGATCGGCAATGGCACCTCGAAACATGGGACGGCAACGGCCGCGTCGAACGCGACGCCGTGAACACCCGCAGCGAGGCATTCGGTATCGCCACACGGACTGTCGAGAAGTTCGCCGCCGAGCAGAACATCGGCCGCGAAGCGATCCACCAGGCCGGCCTCGAGCGCCGCGAACGCCGCGACAATGCCGCGTCCCACACGACGGTGGAACCGACCGCCGCGGTGGTCGAACCCGCCGACGCGATCGTGGAGCCGACCGAGACGGTCAGCGCCGCCCCCGGCACCTTCGGGCTCGATGACACGCTCGCCCACGGATTGCGTGCCGCCGGCGACGTTCGCCCACTGCACAAGGTCAATCCCCACGGCACACGGCCGCACCAGCAGCAGCACATCGACCCGACGCGGCAGTACGAAGCCGAATACGGAGGTGGATACGAGGAGGACGGTCGCGCCGTCTGATCGCGTCTCTAGTCTCGACACCACCGGTGGGGCAGGACCCGATGGTCCTGCCCCACCACACCACCGACCAGGGGGAACCTGTGACACCACGCAAGACCGAAGCCGAAGCCCGCGCCGCCCTTGCCGCGATGGAACCGATCATGGCGATCGAAGGCCGCGAGATGAGCGACGGTGACAAAGAGCTGCTGGTCGAACTGATCCGGGGCACCAAGACCGTCGATGACGTCACCAGGATCATCGCTCGTGAGGCCGGCTACGAGATCGACTGACATGGCCCCGCGCTACTCCCGCGAATGGCTCGACTACTTCATCCCCGACACGGTCGACTGGCACCCGGACGGAATGCCCGACACCAGCCGCGCCGTGATGAAAAGCCTGGTCCTGCGATCGGAGAAATGGCCGCACGGCATCCCCGACGCCGACCTGCTGCACCGCGCCGAAGGCGTCATCAGCTACATGCGCATGCAGGAGCTGGCCGACGATCCGATCCCCGGCCGGTTCGACCTGCCACACTTCCAGCGCATCCATCACCACCTGTTCCAGGACGTCTACCCCTGGGCCGGCCAGCTGCGCACCGCACCGCGGGACTGGCCGATGGTCAAGATGGGGCCGGACGTCGCGGCCGTGCGCGCCGGCGGGCGCCGCGTCACGGAGATTCCGCATTCGTATTTCAAGGCCCGCGAAATCCCCGAAGCCAGTACTCGTGTCCTCGGCCGCATCGCCGCCAAGGACAACCTGCGCGGACTGGACCGAGATACGTTTCTCGATGAACTGACCAAGGTGTGGCTACGGATCAATTTCGTGCACCCCTTCCGCGAGGGCAACACCCGAACCCAGTTCGCGTTCTTCCGGCAGCTGTGCACCGAGGCCGGTTACACCCTGCACACCGACCGCTTCATCGCCGTCAAGAAAGCCGACCTCGCCCACAACCCTCTGCTCGGAGACCTCCGCGAGCAATTCGTCTGGGGGCGCTTCGAGTACATGCAGACCGGCGACACCCGCCTGATGTGCGAAGTACTCGACATAGCGATCACCGACCCCACCGACCCCATCCCCGTCGGCCCGATCATCGACCACGGCGTCGACCTGCGCGCCACCGCCGCCGCGACCCTCGGCCACCCCCGGCCCGTCCGGGCAAGAACCCCCGGCACCGCCGCACACCCCTGCCGCGACCGTGGACCTGCCCCACAGGCACCACACGAGCCACGACCTCGACCCGTAATTCGAATACCGCTCGCTGCCCGATCCGGTCACGAGACACCGACTTTCCGAATACCGGAACGGGACGGAATCTAGAAAAACCCGAATTCAACCTCGTATGCCTCGGTCTGCTCCGCCACCGCCCGGAGGCCCCGACGGGCACCCGCCCCGATCGCCGACCTGTCTCGACGCCCCGATGCAGCCTTCGCACACGACCAAACAGGAGAACCCTTCATGTACGGCGTCGCCGCGACCGCCGCCGACGCCGACCGGATCCGCCTTGAGGTGGTATCCGGTGGAGTGGCCGCATTGCCCACCTGCAGGAACGTCTTCGATCCGACGTGCTGCGAGGTGGCTCTGGCCCCCAGCTCCGGGGAGCGCTGCACCGTAGGCCCTGCCGAGCGTGACCCCGGTCCGATGTGAAAAGCCCATATACCACATAACATTTCGGTTTCACGGTATGTCATTCGCGCTGTAGTCCCCCTCCGCCTGAATAGCATTCCAGTCGACCGGTTTTCATGGACGTCCGCCCTCGACATGTCGATTTCGGAAGGGAGGGAACCATGAACAAGAAGGAGTACACAGCTCCCACGCTGCTCAGCCGCGGGGCCTTTTCCCAGATCACCTCTGGGGGAGGGATCTGGTGGGTCGAGTGGGTAGGTAAGTTCAACTGACTCACGCGAGGTGCTCATGGACAGCGACGTCGATTCGTTCGTGCTCATCCGAGGCGACCATCAGCCGGCCGTGGTCCGTGAGCACCTCGCTCAGGCACGAATGTTCGACTTGTCGGCCGGCACAACGACCCCGTTCGCCTTTACGTGCAGGCGAGCCACCTGCGGCTCAGTGCAGGGATGATGCGCGGCAACACCCTCGTCGTGATAGGCCCAGCGCCGGTCCCGCAGCGTATCTTGACCGATGTCTTGGCCACGGCCCCGTCGTTGTTACACCTCGATGCACACCTCGGCCAACTCGCCGGGCAGTACTGGCTCGTTGCCTCCATCAACGGCCGAGTCCGGGTGCAGGGATCTGCGTCCGGGCTGCACCGGGTCTTCTATGCAGATGTGGCGGGCGCGACGATGGTTTCCAGCCGAGCCCGCCTGCTTGCGAGCATCGGCGAGTTTCCGGTCGATCGGATCTCGTTGGCGATGCGCCTGCTCGAGCCGCTGCAGCACCCTCTCGCGGAACTGTGTTGCTGGGAGAACATCACAGCCGTCCCTCCTCACAGTTTCCTCCAGCTCGGCGGACCGGATCCGGCACGCCTGTACCGATGGTGGACCCCGCCATTCCCCGACCAAGACCTCGCGGCCGGCGCCGAACTCGTCACCTCGGCGACTCTCGAGACTGTCGGTGACCACCTCTCCGGAAGATCACGGGCAACCTGCGAGATCTCCGGCGGACTCGATTCCTCGACCCTCGCCGCCACACTCCAGATCCACAAGCATCGCGAGGAGCTGCCCTTCGAGCTGCACGGGATCACCGCGGTCAGCAGAGACGAATTCAACTCCGATGCGCAGTGGGCCCGGGAGCTGACCACCAGGTTGCCGCTCGACAGCCACACTTTCCTCCAGCCGGACCAACTGCCTTGGGAATACGACGAACTCGACGACGCGTTCCGCTATCCGCTCGATGAGCCGAGCATCGCGATCGGCAGCCACAGTCGGCTCAATGCCGTCACCGACCTGGCACGCGCTGTCGGGACGGAGGTGCACTTCACCGGTTACGGCGGGGACCAGCTCTTCCTGGCCCACCCTGCCCTCAGTCGTGAGCTGCTCGTCACACACCCACTCACAGCCCTCAGACGCCTTCGCGCATACCGGTCGATGTATCGCTGGCGAGGATCCGATCTGGCGCGCCAGCTGATTGCGCCCGGCTCCTACCGGAGCTGGCTGAACCGGACCTATCTGTCGTCGGCCCCGAGGGATCCCCATGCGGCGATGCTGTCCTGGGGTGGGCAAGCTGTCGTTCCACACTGGCTGAGCGCCGAGGTCACCGACGCGATCGCAGCGCGCATCCGCGCGATGAGCGAGCTGCACCCTCTCGCCCCTTCCCCCGGCCGACACCAGGAACTCGGCGCGATCTACGAGATTTCTCGGGTGGTGCGCGGTGTCGCTGACATCGCTCACTTCCGTGGCGGCATCGGCGTCGTCGCGCCCTTCCTCGACGAGCGCGTCATCAACGCTGCACTCTCGGTGCGAATCGATCACCGTCTGGATCCGTACCGATACAAACCACTTCTGCTCGAGGCCTTCAAGGAGTTCTTGCCGGACAGCCTCCAGCGCCGCACCACGAAAGGTGCACACAACGCCGACAAGGCCCAAGCGCTTCTGCGCAACGCCTCGGCGATCCGCACGTATTTCGCGGATTCGAAACTGGTCGAGGCCGGCCTCATCGACCCTCACCGCCTGTATCCCCTGCTCCGGCAACCCGACACGCCACTGTTCGACAACAACGATCTCGCCATGACCGTCGCATGCGAGGCCTGGCTCCGATCCGTCGACAACCGCAGCTCGTCCCCGACCCGCCCAGGACACAGCTCATCGGAACGGAGGCACAAGACCGGATGAACCTTCGGAACTCGGTATCGATGACCCGCACCGACTACGGAGCCGTCCTGCTCGACCAGAAGAACGGCTCCTACTTCCAAGTCAACGAGATCGGCGCCGACATGATCACTGCGCTGCTCGACACGAACGATCCCGACCGTGCCGTCCGAGCACTGCACGATCGCTACGACGCGCCGCTGGACGACCTTCGCACGGACCTGCTTTCCTATCTGCAGCAGCTGGCCCAGAGCGGACTGATCGACGATGACCTTCGATAAGGACCGCCCCGTCCTGTCCGACGTGGCCCTGCACCCCACCGAGACCGGGCTCGAACTCCCGTGGCGGTCCAAGGTCAAGGTCGGCGCCAGTGTGCTCGTCGCCAAGCAGCTGGCGCGACTGACCCCCTGGACACTGCACCGGGTCCTGACCTTCCTGGCGCGACGAGCGCGACCGGCGCGCTACGACGAAGCCGAACGCGCCGTCCTGGCAGTGGTACAGCACGACCCCACCTGTGCGGGCCGGTTCGGTTGCCTTCCCCGCTCGATCGCTGCGTGCCTGTTGCTGCGGACGGACGGCTCATGGCCGATCTGGTGCACAGGCATCCCCGCCGCTCCACCCTTCCGTGCCCATGCCTGGCTCGAAACCGAGGGACGTCTGGTCGCCGAGCTGGGCCAGCCCAGCTCGTATCGCACCCTCATGACCGTGCCACCCCCGGCCACCCCACCCAGCGATCTCGGCCAGGAGTCCTCGTGACGCTCACCCGCTACACCCAACTACTGTCCTACCTTGGCCGATGGCGCGGACGCCTGGTCGTGGCCACGGCGGTCACGCTGTTAGCGACGGTGCTCGGGCTGGCACAACCCCTGCTGGCGGGACACATCGTCGACAGCATCTCCACGTCCTCCCCGATCCTCGCTCCCTCCCTGCTGCTCGTCACGGTCTTTCTCCTGCAAAGCGCCACCGAGTCCGCGGGACGTTACCTGCTCGAACGCGTCGGGGAACAGCTCGTGCTCGCGCTTCGGGAGCGCTTTGCCCGCCAGGTGCTGGCGTTGCGGATCGAACACGTCCACGCCACCCGCGTCGGCGACCTGCTCTCTCAGGTCACCACAGACCTGGCGTTGCTGAGCCAGGTGCCGAAGAACCTGATCGAGGTCGCCACCGGCGGGTTGGCAGTCGGTGTCGCGGCAGCAGTGATGTGCTATCTCGACCCTCTGCTGTTCACGGTCGCACTCGTGATCACCACGATCGCCTTCGGTGGGGCCAGCCTGGCGTTGTCCCGAATCCAGCAGGCCGCCGCCGACAAACAGTCCGCCGTGGGGTCGCTGGCCGCCAACCTCGAACGCTGCATCTCGGCAATCCGCACGATCCGCATCTTCGGCGCCGAACGCCGGGAAGAAGCGGCCATCGTCGTCGCCGCCCACACCGCGTACGACGCCGGTATCCGGTCGGCGGCGCTGACCGCGCTGGCCACCCCCGTCATCCGCCTGTCCACATCGGGATCGTTCCTGCTGATCCTGCTGATCGGCAGCATCCGCGTGGCCAACGGATCCCTCGAACTGGGCACCTTGGTGACCCTGTTCCTGTTCACCATGTACGCGCTGTTTCCCCTGTCGAACGTGTTCCAGGGAGTGATCTCGCTGCGGATCGCCCTAGGCTCGTTCGATCGCGTCCATACGACGCTCTCGCTCGCCACCGAAGACCAACCCGTGCCGCCCGCCGCATCCGCTGCTGCACCACCGCCACCGCGGCCGCTTACCCCTGTTCTCGAATTCGACCACGTCTCCTTCGCCTACAGCGATCGCCGAATCCTTGACGAGGTGTCCTTCACCCTCGACCACCGCACCACCTTGGCCATCGTCGGCGCTTCCGGCGCAGGGAAGACCACCATCCTCTCCCTGATCGGCAAGTTCTACCCGCCGGCAACCGGATCGATCCGCCTCAACGGATGCGAGTACTCCGCGCTGAGCCCCGCGGACGTCCGATCGGCGCTGACAATCGTCGAACAGGACGCTCCCGTCCTGCACGGCACCATCAAAGACAACCTGCTTCTCGCTCGCCCGGACGCCACCGACGACGAACTGTGGTCAGCACTCGAAGCAACGAACCTGTCTCTGCTCGTCTCCCGACTTCCCGGCGGGCTCGACGCTCCGGTCGGCGACCGCGGCAGCACCTTGTCCGGCGGAGAACGCCAACGACTGGCCCTGGCCCGGGCTATCCTGTCCGGCCGTCCCCTCGCACTCCTCGACGAACCGACATCCAACCTCGACATCCGAAACGAAAAGCTGCTCCTCGAGGCGCTGGACGAGCTCCGGGAGCACACCAGCGTGATCATCGTCGCCCACCGGCTTGCCACCGTACGCAGCGCCGACATGATCATCGTCCTCGCGGACGGAAAAATCGCCGCCTGCGGACAACACACCGATCTGATGAGCACCTCCCCGCATTACCAATCCCTGGTCGAAAGCGGCCTCGGTGGGTCGCAACCTCACCTACCAGACCCCCGACCACTGGCTGAGATCGACGGCACCACCGAAATGCACCGGTAAGCGGGGCAACGAGGGCAGAAAAAGTCCGTGGCACCATCTCCGAGATCGGACACCCCCTTCCTGCAGCGGGGTTGCCGCACTGTCGCCGATCCCTCGTGCTCGCTTCGGCCGGGTCGATCGCTGCCCCGACCGTCACCCGGCATGTCCTGACCCGCCCGCGCTGGTGCTCGATGCCCCGGGTGCGATGGCCGCGGCCGGGGTGATCGGGGTGTGCACGCTCGGGTGGGTGGCCGTGCAGATCGTGGTACTCGACATCACCGCTCCGCGAGCCCAGCTCGCCCTGACGTCGGCCGGGGCGGTGCTCCTGGTCACCGCGGCCGGTCCGGCGGTTGCCCGCCGGCGATGAGGCCGGGGAGGGTTCTGTGGGGATGGACCGGTTCAGGTGACGGGGATCGGGGGTGCCCAGCGAGCGCCGCGCACCGTCTCGCGCCGGTCGGGGTCGGCGATGAGGGTGGGCAGCAACAAGCCCCACATCTCGTCGATCCGCCGGGGCAGGTCGGGGCGGTCGGTGAGCAGCCCGGACAGCTGTTGAATGCCGGTGAACGCCCCGATCACGAACCGGGCCACCGCATCCAGATCCAGACCAGCGTGTAGATCACCGTCGTCGGCGGCGCGGTCGACCAGGGTGCGGCAGGCAGTGATCCAGTCCCGGTACGGGTGGACGGGGGTGCGATCGGCGAGTTCGGTGGACAGGCGCAGTCCCGCCCGCACCAGCACGCTCGTCTGCAGTTGCTCGCCGAGGGCGTGGCTGAGCATGACGATCTGCTCGAGCGCCGCGGCGTCGGTGGCGGTGACCCGCCGGACGAGGGCGATGCTGCGGTGGTGCTGTTCGTCGATGATCGCCGCGACCAGATCGTCCTTGGAGCGGAAGTGGTAGTACAGCGCGCCCTTGTTCGAGCAGGCCGCGGTGACGATCTCGCCCGTGCTGACCCCGTGATACCCGGCGGCCGCGAACAACTCGGCCGCGACGGTGACGAAGTGGAACCGGGTCACCTTGCCCCGGTGCTGTGTGGCCACCCCATCCCTCCTTGCCCGTACTCGCCTGTGTGGCCGTTCCCTCCGGATCCCCCTCCGGTTCCGGGTAGCGGCCCCCACGGCCGACCGCCCGGACAGCCTACGGCCACCGAGGAAGCGCACCGCACCCTACGCCGTCTCCGCCGAGACCCTTGAGCGCCCGGTCCGTCCACCCCCAACGCACGGACCGGGACGGCGTCGGCGCCGAGGTCGGTGCCGACCGGCTTCCGCTGGGAACAGGGACACACGCCGGTATCGGCCCTGGAGCACGCTTCCGTCACCGAACCAGGCCGGCTGGGTCGGCGTAGCAGGCCGGTCACACGTCGCCCGGGCGCCGTGCTGACCGCGGTGTTCGTCGCCGGGCACGCGCGCCGCGGGCGCTCGACGTCGACTGCGGAAGGCGGACGCGCGAGCACGCCACCTCGCACTGTCGGCGGGTGAGCACGCGGTTCGGCGTCTGATCCGGCCCGCCGGGAGGTCAGCGGGCAGGGTTACTCGAGGTAGGCGCCGGTGGCCGGGGTCCACACGATCGCCCCGCCGGTGAAGGTCTGCCGCAGCCCGTCGACCCCGTACGGCTGCTGCGCCGACGTCGGCAACCCCAACGGCCCGGCCGGCCCACCCAGTGAGGTGTACAGATCCTTGATGTCGTCGCACACCGGGTACGGCGACGGCCAGTACGACTGGCAGCCCGCCGCCACCGAGGTCGCGGGCTGCGCCCCGGCCACCCCGGTACCGCCGACCAGGCACAACAGTGCCACCCCGGCCCCGGCCACGCCCGCGCCGAGCCGCCGCACCACCGCACCGGACACCCTCGTCACACCCGCACCCATCACGCACTCCTTCCCGGAAGCAGGGCACACCCCTGCGCACCGAACCGCCGCCGCGGGAGCGGACAGCCCCTCGTATGTAGCACCGAAATGCCGGGATTGACCGACTTTCTAAGAAAATACCGGACGAATGGTTTCCGTGATGAAAGTGTTACTCGGTGCGGTTGTGATTCTTGGGAAATCGTTTACGTTCCCAGGCAGCGATGGCGCCACCGCTGACCCTGTCCCTGCGAAAGACGGTAGATCCCAATGCAATCGCTCCATCGCCGTGCCCCGCGCACGCCCCGCCGCCGATGGGCCGCCCGCTGTGTGCTCGCCGGCACGACCGCCCTGCTGGTCGCCACCGGTAGTACCACTGCCCTGGCCCAACCCGCCACTCCCGCCGCCCCGGCCACCACGACGCCCTCGGCCCCGGCGAGCGTCCCGGACCCCGCACCGGCCGACACACCCGAGGCCGCCGCGGATCCGTGCGCGGTCCCCACCACCACACCCGCACCCACGACCACCACGGCACCGCCCACCACCACTACGACGCCGGGCTCGCCGTGCGAGACCACGCCACCGGCCGCGCCCGACCCGGCCACCCCCACCCCGACTCCGGCCGCCGAGGCGTTGCCCGCGCAGGCCCCGGACACACCGCGCCCGGACACCTCCCGCACCGACGCGGCCCCTGCACCCGCACCGGCCCCTGCCCCGGCGCAGGCGCCGCCGGCGGAGACGGTGCCGCCGCTGCCGGCCGAACTGCGCCCGGCCCCACCAGCCGCCGACCAGCCCGTGCCGCCGGACGATCCGGCCCTGTCGTCCAAGACCGCCGAACCGGACCCGGACTGGCACCCCACCGAGAACCCCAAATCCACGCTGGTGCCCGGGCAGATGCGCTCGGACCGCGAAGAGGTCCCGGCGCCGTTCACCAAGGAAGACGCCGACAAGGCCGAGATCGCCGAGGCACGCCTGAGGTCCTCCCGCAGCCTGACCGCTTCGAGCTGCCAGGTCTACTGGCCCTCGTGGTTCGAGGTGTGCGGCGCGATCCGGGACAAGTACAACGTCCTCGGCGGGCCGGCGAGTTTCCTGTCCTACCCCACCAGCGGGAACATCATCAACCCCGGAGGCACCGGCGAGCGGGTGACCTTCCTCAACGGCCCGATCTACTGGTCCGCCGCCACCGGCGCGCACCCGGTGGTCAACAGCTTCCTCAACCGCTGGGGCATCCACGGCTACGAAGCCGGCTGGCTCGGCTACCCCACCACCGACGAGATCGTCCACGCCGACGCCGTCGGCCGCCACCAGGAATTCCAGAACGGCGCCATCTACGTCGCCTTCCAGAACGCCGTCGGCTCCGCCATCCGCAACGGGCCCCTGCGCGACAAATGGAACAGCGTCGGCGCCGAAACCCCAGGCAGCCTGCTCGGCTACCCCATCCAGGACCAGATCCCACTCCCCGACGGACAGGGTCAGATGGACCGCTTCGAACGCGGCGTCATATACTGGCACCCGACCCATGGGGCACACCCGGTAACGGGGAGGATCCTGTCTTTGTGGTCGCTCGCAGGATATGAGCAAGGTGAATACGGGTACCCCACCAGTGACAACGATATTGTTGTGGGAGAACCTGGCTCGACCATTCAGCTGTACCAACGGGGGTCGATTTATCTTGGCTCGAATCACGCACTCCGAGCGATTTCGGAGCTTCAAGACCCATCCCAGGGGTTCAAGAGCTATGACACCGGAATACATCCGAACTACTGTGAGTTTCCTGACCCCGCAAACTCTCCTACCTGCCCGGTAGACAATAGCCAGTTCGGCACGGTTTCCGACCCTACCGGGGCTGCGGCTCAAGAGAACCTCCAGGTGGCATCTGCAACGTCTGCCTACTTCACCGAAGTAGGTGCTCCGACAGCCAAGGCGATGTTCGATCATTACTACGGTGCGACGGGGACCGACTACGCACTAGGAACTTCAGTTCTTGATTCGTGGTTCGTTGACGACCATCACAATTACCCGAATGACGCTACGGGGTCTCCGTCGGTGATCGCAGATTCCCAGAAGGCACTCGGTGTCGCTGGAGCTATCACAGAGGCAGACAACCGTGGTCAGGCAGTCAAGGTAATCTACGATTCACCGTGGATGCCTGCAGCTGGGTATCAGCAGGACCACGTCCAGTCTCTCGGGCATTACAGTGTTTCTCCGACGATCGCGGTGATCGCTCATCCTGGAGGACCGGGCAACCACCAGATTCAATGGCGACAGGAAGTGCATATGTACGACGTCTACGACTTCGCCAAACCTACTGGAGAGTACGGGAACATGGCCCAAGCCGCCGTCGAGAATGCTCGACAAGGGTATCTCTTGGGGCTTGCCCGGAACTTTCTCGTCTATGGTTCCGGATCGGTTCAGACCTGGTCCGGAGTGGCATAGTGGGTGACCGCGCTCCTGGTGTCGTCGGACGATGGCCGGCGACAGCAGGAGCGTTCACCGGACTGGTCATAGGGGTATTCGTCTACCAGCCATTGGCTTTCGGCGTTCGGAGAGCCTTCGACATCGCGGTCCCGGATCCGATGCCCCCTCTCCCCCTCTGGGAAGGGCTCTACAAAGGGAGCCCTGCATATTGGGCGAGCTGGGCACTATGTCTGGTGATCTGTGTCTTGCCAGGCATCGCTGGGATGTTCCGTTGGAGAACACGGCGGTTCGGGGTCGGATATGTCGTTGCAGTGATTGTTGCGGGTGTGCTAGGAGCCGCGACAGTTAGCTCCTTCTACATCGGAGGCGCACTCCTTCGTGATTAGAGACAGATCCACCTGTCGAGCCGGTGCGGCGGCCTTCCCGAGGGGATTGGTGACGCGGGAACTCCACCATTATGTCGAGAAACACGTGGCTGCTGTACTTGTTGTCACGTCGACCACGGGCGGCGCGGTTGTGCTGTACCGCAACTCCACCGGCACCAGCGACTCTGCCAGTCAGGAGGGAACTATCGTGTTTAGTTCGCAGGATCCCGATCCGAGCGACGAGCCTTTGATCGAGGGCGACTACGAGCCGCCGGTTGAGGACCCGTTCATCGAGGATGGCGAACCCGAAACATACGAGGAATTTGCACGGGACGCTGTGGCCGGACAAAACCCGAACGACATGCTGCCAGTGGCGGGCGGCGGAGCGATCACAGTCACTGAGCGTGAGAGCGAGCCTCCCCGGTAGATCACGGGGTGCGGTGCGGGCCCCCGGACGGTCAGTACTGGGTAGTAGGGCCGTTCCACGCAGCCACGGTTGCGTCCAGGCGAGTAGTTCCCGGTTCTACGTCCATCCCTTCCGCGAGGGCAACACCCGAACCCAGTTCGCGTTCTTCCGGCAGCTGTGCACCGAGGCCGGCTACACCCTGCACACCGACCGCTTCATCGCCGTCAAGAAAGCCGACCTCGCCCACAACCCTCTGCTCGGAGACCTCCGCGAGCAATTCGTCTGGGGGCGCTACGAGTACATGCAGACCGGCGGCACCCGCCTGATGCGCAAGGTGCTCGACATGGCGATCACCGACGCCACCGACCCCATCCCCATCGGCCCGATCATCGACCACGGCGTCGACCTACGCGCCATCGCCGCCGCGACCCTCGGCCACCGAGACTCTCACCAGGTACGAACCGGCGGCATCCCCGCGCCGAAGGCTGATGATCCGTGTGTCGATCTGTCCCGCCCCCACCACTCGAGCCGCGAACCCGACGTGTGAGGACAATGCCAGCGTTCTGCCGAAAGGCCGTGCTACCATCGAGTCATCATGATCAGCCCGTTGCTGCAAGGCGCGGGCTGATTTTCTTTTGTGCAGGGGATATTCATGGTCGAGTACACGAAGCCCTGGCTGTCCCTGGAACAACAGGTCGAGCGGCTGGCGAGCCAGGGCGTCGACGTGGGCGACCGTGACCGCGCGGCCGCGCTGCTCAAAGCCGTGGGCTACTACCGGCTCACCGGCTACCTCTACCCCTTCCGCAAGTCCGAACAGCACGTCGACGACGACGGCCGCACGTACACCCGTGTGCTCAGCGGCTACCGGCCGGGAACGAGGCTGGGGCATGCCGAGGCGATCATCGACTTCGACCGGCGGCTGCGCATGCTTGTCATGGACGGCGTCGAACGCCTCGAAGTCGCGGTGCGGATGCAGGTGGGGTACGTGCTCGGGCGCACCTCCGCCTTCGCGCACGAGGATCCCACCTGCTTCACGGAGGCGTTCACCGAGCCGGGGACCGACCCCGACAGCGGGGAGCTGATTCCCAGCTCGCACGCGAGGTGGCTCGAACGCGCCCGCGAGCGGCGAGCCCAGTCCGACGAGCAGTTCGTCGCGCACTTCCGGGAAAAGTACGACGACCGGATGCCGGTCTGGGCGCTGACCGAGCTGCTCGAGCTCGGCCAACTCTCCGTCCTCTACCGGGGGCTGCGCCAGCAGGACGCCGAAGAGATCGCGCTCGCCTTCGGGGTGCCGACCAAGAAGCTCATGGTCAGTTGGCTCGCCAGCCTCAACTACGTGCGCAACGTCGCAGCCCACCACGCGCGCCTGTTCAACCGCAAACTCCAGCATGCGCCGGCGCGACCCAAAGCCGGACAAGTACCGCTCCTCGACCACCTTCGGGACCAGCAGACAGCCAAAGGTGTCTTCGGCACATACAACGCGCTGGCCGTGATCGCCTACCTTCTCCCCTCGATCGAAGCCGAGACGGACTGGTACCGGCGACTGCCCGAGCTACTGCAGGCGTTCCCGACCTCGCACGCCTTGTCGATCGCGTCCCTCGGCGTCCCACAGCACTGGGAGTCACTCGACCTCTGGCGTCGATGACCGGTCAGTCTGTCGACACCACGCCCCGAAACTCATCGAGCGTCACGCTCTTCACACGACCCTGACCGCTCGTGCGCCCGGTTCGCGGTTTCACGCCGCGACATGGTGGCGCACGGTATCTCGAACGTCGAGGCGCCTGGACTCGGTCCACAGAACGGTCAGAGGCGAGAGAGTGCGCACCTCGTGCCCGAGCTCGTCATCGATGAGCACGACCCGTCGGATTGTGTCGAGGTCACCGGTGCACAGAAGTTGCCCCCAACGCCCTGCGTGCTCGAACATGCGCTTGTCGCGGGGCCTGCTCACGTGTCCCGTTCAGGCTCCGGCGAACCCGGTCGGTGTTCACCGGCAGGGGCTCACGCTCGATCTTGTCCAAGACCGTCGTGGGCATGAGCTCGTGCCGGATGACTTTCCTCGCTACGACGGACATCTCAACTCCCCGGCGATGGCCGCGCAGAAGAAGCCGCAAGTCCAGTCGGGCCTGCGGTTCGAGGTCGAAGAGCCGGCTCGCCGTCGCCGAGCACTACTCACCGGCCCGTCATGACCCGACCGCTGCCGGCATGGCCGGTGACGCCGCGCCGACCGCAGCCTCGGCGGTGATCACCGACGTGGTTTCGACCGGGGCGAGAGGAACACTCGATGTCGCAAGGTCCGTCTTTGCCTGTTCGAGGACCTTCTTCGCCTCTCCTGTGCCGACGCCGAGAACCGACGCGAGTTCGGTGGCTGACGCGCCCTCGGCGAATGCGACGATCGCTCGCGCGTAGTCGAGCAGCAAGGCTTCTTCGTGTTCCTGCTCGTCGCGTGTCAGGCCGGCCTCGGTCGACTCGGCGTCGGTGCGGGCGGCGGCGATTTTCGCGGCGAACTCGGCGCGGATCTTCTCGATCCGTTTGTCGCGTGCCTTCTCCAACTGCGCAATCTTGCGTTGTGCGGCCGCAGCTCGCGCATCGACGATCGCGTCGATCTTCGCCAGTTGGGCGGCCGCCTCGTTGATCGGCGCTGCGAGTGTCTCCAGTTCGGCTTGGCGGGCGAGCACACGCTCCTTTTCCCGACGCAGGTTCTCGCGCACGTTCGGGGTGGTGTGCGGGCGCAGGGAGCGGCGCGCTGCCGCCTTCGAAGACGTGGCCATGGCCCGGGAGTGTATCGGCTCACCGCGGCCGCACACGGCTTCACACCCCGGACGCCGTGTTGCCGTATCGGATCACAGTTCTGATTCCCCTTCCCGCCGAACCGCTCTCCCTGATACCTCACGCCGGCACCCCTCGTCACGTGCCCAGAACCGTCGAGGTTCTGGGCACGTTCGTAGCTGACCTGTGGTCAGCCCCAAAACTTCTACACACCTCATGCACTGAAGTGCCGACGTGGCATGATCAACTTCCGTGATGACCGTCCACAAGCTCAATGCCGGGGACGGTTATGTCTATCTCACCAAGCACGTGGCGGCCGGCGACGCCACCGAGTCGCGCAAGGCCGATGCGGTCGACTACTACGTCGCCAAGGGCACCCCGCCCGGCATCTGGTGCGGCAAGTTGGCCGAGAAGGTCGGTGTCGAGATCGGTACCGAAGTCACCGAATCGTCCATGCGCTCGGTGTTTGGAGCCGCTCGTACTCCGACCGCTTTCGATACCCGTCCGGGCAAGGATGCCTCGCTCGCAGATCGCCTCGACTGGTCCGAGCGCACGGCTCTCGGTCGGGCGTTTTCGTGGTTTCAGCGCAGCCAGGAGTACGTCAACGACGTCGAGGAACTGTGCACGGCGTACAAGGCGCAGCACGGCGAGTACCCGGATGCGGAGGCCAAGAAGGCGATCCAGTTCGCCACCGCCCGCAAGCACCTGCAGCGTGCGAACGGTGAGCGTGCCGGCCTGCTTGGCGACGACGACATCTGGGCGTTCGTCGTCGAGCAGTACGGCAAGGCCCGCTCCCCCGTCGCCGGCTACGACCTGGTGTTCACTCCCGCCAAGTCCGTCTCCCTGTTGTGGGGACTCGGGGACGAACGCGTCAAGGCGGCGGTCGAGGCGGCGCACGCCCAGGCGGTGACCGAGACGTTGGAGTGGCTCGAGAACGAGGTGATCTTCACCCGCCGCGGTGCCGGCGGCGTGCGCAAGATCAAGGCCGAGGGTCTGCTGGTGGCCCGGTTCGATCACTACGACAACCGGGCGGCGGATCCGAACCTGCACACCCACTGCGCGGTGCTGAATCGGGTGCTGGCCGAGGGCAAGTGGACCACGATCGACGGGTCGATTCTGTACAAGGCGAACGTCGCCGCCTCGGAGAAGTACAACACCCGGGTGGCGGATCTGGTGGCCCGCACGCTCGGGGTCACCTTCGCCCCCCGCCCCGATACCCCGGTCGGCAAACGCCCGGTTCACGAGGTCGACGGCATCCCGCTGACGCTCATCGAGGAGTTCTCGCGCCGCTCCGCGATCGAGGCACGGCAAGAGGAGCTGGCGCGTGAGTACAAGGCCAAGTACGGCAAGAATCCGCCGAAGAAGGTGCAGTACGCCCACGCGCAACAGGCCACTTTGGACACCCGCAATGCCAAGAATCCGCCGCGGTCGCTGTCGGAGTTGCGGGCCGAATGGCGCGAGCGGGCCGAGGCGATTCTCGCCGGTGGTGATCCCGGTGAGTTGGTGTCGGCGGTGCGCGACGAGCGTGATCGCCGCCCGGTGTTCACCCCGGATCAGGTGCCCACGGTGGTGGAGCAGGCGGTCGAGACGCTCTCGCGCAAGGTGGGCACCTGGACGGTGTTCTCCCTGTCCGCGCAGCTCGATCGGGAGCTGCGCGAGTTCGGTTTCGCCCACGACGAGGAGCTGCGGGCGATGTACGACAACGCCCTCGAACTCGCCTTGCGGGACTACTGCCTGCCGACCTTCACCGAGGAATATCGCGGACCGGAGCGGATCACCGAACGCATCGAACGCGGCCTTCGGCGCAGCCAGCTCGTGGACCGGGCCGAGATGCGCTACACCGCCCAGGCGGTCCTCGACGCCGAGGACTTCATGCGCCGGCAGGCCGAGAGCGGCGATGAGCGCACCGTCTCCGACTTCGTGATCCGCCGCCAGATCCGCCGCGCCGAGCGCAAGGCCGGCCACAGTCTCGGGGGCGACCAGATCGCGATGATCGAGCACTTCCTCACCGCGCAGAAACGCGTCGCGGTGGCGGTCGGGGCGGCCGGTGCCGGCAAGACCACCGCCGCCTCGGTGATTGCCCGCGCCTGGGAAGCCGCGCACGGAAAAGTCGTTGCGCTGGGTCCGTCCGCCCGTGCCGCCGACGTGCTCGGAGAAGAGATTTCGGTGCAGGGCCGCACCATCGCCGACGTGCTCACCCGCCACCGGGCCGGTATCGCGACCGGCATCGAGCAGGGCAGCTTGCTGCTCGTGGACGAGGCGGGCATGGCCTCGGCCCGTGATCTGGCGGACCTGACGCGCATCGCCACCGAAGCCGGTGCGGTGGTGCGACTGCTGGGTGATCCGCAGCAGCTCGCCTCCGTCGAAGCCGGCGGCGTGTTGCGTGATCTCGCCGATCTGACCGGTGCCCCGTTCCTGGAGAAGGTGCACCGGTTCGCCACCGACGGCGAGGCCGACGCGAGCCTGCTGTTGCGCAGCGGCAACGCCGAGGCCCTCGACTGGTACGCCGAGAACGACCGCATCCGCGAGGGCATGGCGCACGAGCTGACCGGCATGGTCTTCGACGCCTACGTCGCCGACGTCGAGGCCGGTCATGTCACGGTGATGGTCGCCCCGACCAACGATCTGGTGCGTCAGCTCAACGAAAAGGCCGCCGCCTACTACCGCGCAAGCGGCACCGTCACCGGCCCCGGCGTCCTCCTCGCCGACGGTCTCGAAGCCGCCGTCGGGGACGTGGTGGTCACCCGCAAGAACAACTCCAAGTACGTCGTGACCGACTCCGACGGCACAAAGGCGGGCCGGGTGAAGAACGGCGACCTGTGGACCGTGACGGGGATCGGCACCGACGGATCGCTGCGACTGCGCCACACCATCAGCGGCGGCCAGGTCACCTTCGCCGCCGACTACCTCACCGAGAACATCCAACTCGGGTACGCGACGACCGTGCACCGCTGTCAGGGCATGACCGTCGGCCACTGCCACGTCCTCGCCGCAGCGACCATGGATCGGCAATCGCTGTACGTTGCAATGACTCGCGGCAAACTCGCCAACATCGTCTACGCCGCCCACGACGAGCTCCCCGACTGGGACGTCGAACACGCCCAGGACACCCATCCCGGCGCGATCGGACTGCTGGCGAAGATCCTGGGTCGGGACGGCTCGCAGCGCACCGCCCACCAGATGATCGAACAGGCCCAGCGCCAGGCCGCCTCGTGGTCGCAGCTCACCGAGGTCTACGAGCTGGCGGTAAGCGCGCTGTACGAGGACTACACCGAACAGCTCCTCGGACGGATCCTCACCGAGCGGCAGTTCGGCTGGGTGCACGACCTCGGCGGCTGGGACACCATCGTCAAATTCGTCGCCCAGGCCGAAACCTTCGGGTGGGACACGGAGACTCTGCTGCGCGAGGCCGTCGAGACGATGCGCGAGCACGGCAAGGCTGGACGCCTCGACGACGGCGAGAACGCCCCCGGCCGTGTCCTGGCCGCGGCGCTCGAGGACCGCATCTCCCCCACCGACCGGCCGGGGTTGCCGCGCATCCGCAGGGATGATCTGGCGCGGTACAAGGTGCCGGCCCTGACGGATGCGGCAGCGTCGATGGATCCGATCCTTACCGCCTACGCCCGCGCCCAGCAGCAGCAGATGCACGCCTTCATCGACTCCTACCTCACGGCCGCGATCGAGCGCAGCGCCCCGTGGCTCGCCGCCGTCGGCACCCCCGGCGACGATCCGAGGCGGACCCGGCTGTGGCACACCACCGTGCGCGACATCGCGGTCTCTCGGGTCGTCGTCGGGGCACCCGACGACCAGCACGACCCGCTGGCCTACCTGCGCGGTGCTCGCCGCGAGAAGGCCGAAGCAGCGATCGCCCGGTTGACTACCCCGCCGTCGCAGCGGAAGGGGTCGGCGACGCCGGACTCGCCGTATGCCCGCTACACCGACGCCGAACTCGCCGCAGCTCGCCGATCCAGCGTCCAACGTCTCGGCGAGGATCGGCGGTTGCTGGCCCTGGCCCAGCAGGAGCTCGCCCGCGTCAGCGGCACCGACTCGGCCGTCTCGGCGGTCGATGGGCGTGTCGCCGAGGTCGAGCGTCAGGACCGGCAGATCCAGGCGGTGCGAGCGTCCCGTGCTGCCCTCGACCGGCTGCGCACCGATCCGGCCGCGACCGCAGAGCAGATCGCGGCAGCAACGTCGGCGGTGTCGGCGGCCGAACAGGCCGCACCCCCGGAGCGGGACTGGCCGATCATCGAACGCTCCGCCCAGTTCAACCGGGCCTCCGCCTCGCGCTACGACCGCGCCCACGTCCTCGACGACCAGGCGATCGGCCGGGTACGTGACCGCATCACCCGACTGGGCAACGGACTGCGCACCGAGGAGAGCATCCTCGGCCAGATCGACGCCGAGATCACCCGCCGCGACCGCGAGGGAACCCCGCCCGAGGCCCGCCGGAGCGGCCCCGAGCAGGCCCCGCCGCCGTCGGCGAACCCGCCTCCCGAGCTGGACCCGACACAGCCCGAGTCCGGCCCCGAGGCGCAGATGTGACACCGACCGACGAGCACCGCGAGACGAAGACAGCGAGGACCCCGCCGATGGCTGACACCGACCGCACCCGCCGCCTCCGCCTGGACAGCCCCCGCCCGTCCGGAAACGCTGCCGCACACATCGACCCGCGAACGGACTCACGCGGTGCACGGCAACAACAGCCACGACCCTGGCCGGCACCAATCCAGGCCAGACAGGATGTGGTTGATGTCGCCGCGTTCATCCGCAAGGTCGACACCGAACGCAGCCAGGGCCGGCCCGCTCCCCGGCCCCAGCCGGTCCAGACCATTCTCGGTGCCTTCCGCGACTCACCGGCGGTCCAGACCACCGTGCAGATTCTCGCCGCCGCCGCGACAGCACGGCACTTCGGCGGTGAGAAATCGGCCGCTGCCCGCAAGTGGGAAAAGCTCGCGCAGGACAACGGGGCCCGTCTTGAGGCGATGCGGGCCGCGCAGTACCACCAGGAACAATCCCGGTGCCTCCAGGCCCAGATGCCGCCGGAGGAGATGGACCGCCAGCTTCGCGCCCGTGTCGACGCCGACCGGGAAACCGACAGGCGGGCCTTCGACGCAGCCGGTGCGCTGGCTCTGAGCTACGTCGCGGTCCAGAGCCTGCCCTCGTTCGACAAGCTCGCCGACCTGTCCCGCGAACACCTCACCACCGACAAGCCAACCGCGGTCTCCCACGACGTTGCTGCCAGCATCGAGGGACAGACCCCTGAAGCACAGACCGAAAGCGGCACTGAGGAAGCCACAGCGGATACCGGAATCGACCTCGACAAGTCCCCGGTCTCCGGGGACACCACCTACGCGACCGAGCGGGACCTTCAGGCAGGCACCGCAGCCGAGAGCGGGCTGGATGCGGATGCCTCCGACCAGCTCGAACAGGTCGCCCAGCCCGCCCAGAAGACCAGTCCTGAACTGGGCAAGATTGGGTCCGTACTCCAGGCAGCCGGCCGAGGCATCACCTCCACGATCGGCCCGGTCAACGGCGACGACGAGGTAGCTCCACCGCTCTCCCCCGTCGACATGCACCAGCTCAACCAAGAGCTGCTGTCGGCCCTCGGTGCCGCGATGAGTGGCCACCCCCGGTCGGTGGCCGAAATGCTCAACAGCGAACGCCGACCCGACCCCACCAGCGAGGCCGCATTCGTCCCCGAGATGGGGATCGAACACGGCCAGGATAGGGCAGTCGGGTACTGACCACACCCGACGTTCGCGGCCACATCTCGCCCTGTCGGCCTCGTGGCACGCCAGGGGCTGGGAATGCGCCCGGATGTCCCTGCGACGTACTAGCTGCTGCAGACGGTGCGCCGCGTGTTCGAGCCGGCCAGTGGACGGGTGCCCCTACGAGCGGGACACAGAGGAACCAGCCTGATACAATTTCGTATAACACCAGTTGAGGAGGTGGTTTCCGTGTCAGTTGCCTTCGAACCGGAGATCGAACGCCGACTGCGGGCGGTACCCGCACGCAACGAACTCGCGAAAATCCTCAAACTCCGCGCCGTCCACGACGCCGTCGAGGCCGGATGGACGCAGCGGCGCATCGCCGACGAGATCGGCGTCGAACAACCCGAGGTAAGCCGTCTGGCCAAAACCGCACGGCTCACCCCGCAGGTGTGCGAGCGCAGCCCCCGGGAGGTGCTCCTCGAACACGCCGTGGGGATGATCGACCACGCGGCGATGCTGCGCGAACTCGAGAACTGGGACTACACGTTCGGGACAACCGATCCCACCGGGGAGGTCTACCTGCCGGGCACCTGGGACCAGATCGAACGCGCCGGTGACCTGCTCTCCGACGAGGACTACCGGCATCTTCTGAAAGTCACCGCCGCCCGGCGAGAAGCCGCGGGAGGCGCATAGTGGCGGATCTGCGGGCAGCGACAGCAGCAGTCCTCGAGCGCATGTGCTCAGGCGGTGGCACCCTCGACCGCAACGGCGCCACCGCCTCCCACCGGCTCTACGCGAACGATCCGCACCGGCGCCGCACCGTGGACCGGATCATCGACAGCTACCTCGCCGAACAGCACAATGTCGTCCGCGACGGGCAGTTCTGCGCCCTCGCCACCGCCGGGGTGCCGGGTGCCGGGTGCCGGCAAGTCCACCAGCATCAAACGCCACGGCCTCGCCGGGCAGGGCTGGCGCGTCCTCGACGCCGACCGGGTCAAGGACTACCTGATCCGGGAGGCCCTCGACACCGGCATCTACCGCAGCATCCTCGAGATGACCCTGCCCGACGGCGGCACCGTCCTGCCCCGCGAACTCGCCACCCTCGTGCACACCGAATCGACGAAGATCCTCGACGCCCTGCAGGAGGTGTGTATGCGGCGCGGGGAGAACATCGTCATCGAAGGCACCTTCAGCTGGCCCGGACTCGGCGAACGCCTGCTGCGGCAACTCGGCGCCGCAGGCTACGAACGGTTCACCATCATCGACGTCGAAGTCCCCCGCGAACGCGCCCAGGAGCAAGCCCTGCAACGCTGGTGGGACGGTCGGCAACACTCCGCCGACGGCCTCGGTGGCCGGTTCACCCCCGCCGCGGTCATCGCCGCCCTGTACCCGGACGACGACGGCGGCACCATCTGCGCAGCCAACGCCCGCACCGCCTTCGACCACCCCCTCACCGCCGAAATCCACTCGGTCGAACTGCTCGTCGACGACTACACCAGCGGCGAACTGATCCAACGGGTCGCCACCCGCTGCGACGGCGTCCTCAACTACGAGTCCGCGACCGAGCACTCCGACACATAGCGTCCGGACGCTCCCGCCAAGTTCGCAGTAGACCACGCCGCTGCACGCCCTGCTCGTATCTCGGACTTGGCGCTCGATACTGCCGCGACAGTCACCGGCACCGGCACCGGCACCGGCACCGGCACCGGCACCGGCACCGGCACCGGCACCTGGGGAGGTTCCCATCGCCAGCCTCGATGGGCTTGCCGGTCGCCGCCGCACGCCGGAAATGACCAGTGGGGACCGTTCCATGCGAAGGCAGCGACGTGCTCGAACCGCACGCCGAGATCCCTTGCTTGTGGATCGATATGGCGGTCACCATCGGCACCAGCATCACACTGTCGTGGGTGTACACCGAGGTCACCGCCGTCACCTCGGGAGAGGACGTGGATCCTCGATCCGTTGTGCCTCAGTCCGTTGGCGCTGAGACCGGTCTGAGAAGCGCCAGGACTCGGTCGAAGAACCTCGGAAGTGGCGATTCAGTGGCATCTGTCGAAATTCAAGATTTTTTGGTGATACGGGCTCACGGTCGCATGACCGATGAACGAGGCACTTTCCGTGCTCCCGTCGGAGTAGGTCGCGATTGTTTTCCCGTGGTAGGTGTTGGTGAAGGCCCCCTGCGTCGACGTGCTCGCGGTGGCTTGGCCTTCGGTGGTCGCGGTGACGGTCGGCAGCGACGGATCCAGCGGGACGCCGGTGAGTGACTCGGTGATAACTGACCGGAAGACTCTTCTCCCACCTGGGTTTTCGAGATAATAGTCGGTGAAGGTGACGGTGTCGGTCAAGGTGTAGGTGGGTCCCCCGTTGCAGGTCACCGGCCCATCGAACGTAAAGGTAAAGGTGTAGGTTTCGCTGCTGCGCTCGACCGGTGCCGCAGACACAGTGCCCGCTGGGCCGACGACACCACACGCCATCGCGACAGTTCCGGCAGCGAGGGCGAGCGCTGCTCGCCGCGCACTACCACTGTCACTACGCCGATTTGTGCACGTCATATTCATGCATCCCCCATTTCTGCAAGATTCGGTGAGGATCATCGAAGTGCTCCGAGGTGCTCGCCGAAACGGCTCACTTGCGGGCAGCTCTCACTCTAAGTGCTGCACCAGAATACGTTTGCCTATTCACAATCTTTCGTAGCTGCTCGTCGTCCGCATCCTTGTTCCCCATTGCTTGGGATCACCCTGTAATCGCAGCCGTGAAGCGCCGTGTTCCGTCGCTCACCGAAGCGAGTTGTCTGCCTCCGTACGACAAGCTCGCGGAACTGTCCCCCGAGCACCTCGCAGCCGCCGAGCCCGTGGCCGAATCCGAGCGAACAGTCGAAGCGGAGTCGGAGGTCAACCGCGACAAACAAGCCCCGCCGCGGAGACCACAGCCGCTGAGAATGCCGCCATGGACAGGAATATTGACACGTCCACCGATTTCGTACAGGTGGACGAGTCTGCACCGAAGAACAGCTTCGGGTCGAAGAATCGATACAAGCCGAAGCCGGTCGGTCCGGCCTCGTAGGTCACTGCTGCCGGGCCTGGTAGCTGCGCGATCCAGGATCGGATGTGGTCATAGGACGGGGTCAACCGCGCCTGGAACACTTCGCCGGTGACGCTGTCGATGGCTGCTGCCGCGACCGAACGTGCGTGCACGTCCAGTCCTACGCTCGTACGCTCGGTAAACACCGGGGCCTCCCACCACTGTCGGATAGGCCGGGCAGGGGGCTTCCTGCTCGGTAACCCACGAACATGGGTGAGAGGGGCCCCGGCCCGCAACCCCTGACTCACCGCCGGGGCTGCCCATACCGTCTAGACCGTGGGCAATCGGCCAACTCTATTCCGTGCTGCACACCATCGCCGTTTGACAAGCCGCGATCTGGCCCGGGCCGCATCTGCTACCTGCGCAAACTCGGCGAAGATAAGACACCGGCCGAATCACGACGAGCACTCAACCGCCAGCTCGCCAACGTCCCTCTATCGCCCGAACGCGCAGAGATCAGCAAAGCTATTATTTACCGACTGCTTGATACGCAGCATCGTCAATCTAGCCCTGAGGTAGGGCGCCAGACATCAGTAACCGTAGCGAGCGCGTCGGTTGATCTGTTCGAGCTCACGCCTTGCGCCGGCGACCTCGGCTTGCTGACTCCGCACGGTCTCCAGCAGCGCACCGTCTGCTCTTTCGGCGGCAGAACTCGAATAGTCAATAGACTTGGATAGCGAATGCAAAGACGACTCCACCCCCTCGATCGAGTGACTTAGCGAGTTGACCGCGCCTGATATCTCCGAGCCCATCCTGTTGACAGATCTTTCGAGAGATTCGAATCCAGCTTCCATAGTTTGCTTCATCTCGCGATTATCCAACTTGTCGGAATAGCCCTTATCGGTATCTGCCGTACTATACAACTCTGCAAAAATTCGATATAAGTCGTTTCCGGCGACCGCCTGAGCGACATCGTCGAGAGAGACCGGGAACGGCGGGGCTGTCCCTTCATACAGTTCCGAATATCTCTCGTACTCAACTGTCTTCTGGCGAATACTTTCGGCCGAGGATTGGAACTGGTTCAAGCTGTCGCGTGCAGCAAACATTGCATCCCAGAATCGACCGTAAGAGGGAACGGGGAACAGCTCGGATGCTCGTTTCAAGTTGCCTTCGGCCGAATTCAGATGCTTGGGCAGGCTGGCAAATAAATTGGCGGCTTGACTATTCAGGGTTTCAAGCATTCGCGCGTATCCAAGTTGCCTATCACGAACTGCTTGTTCCGCGGCAATAGCAGCGTCGGCCCTACGTTTAGCCTCGTCAGCCTTTCTTTTTCGAAATCTATTTACCTCACCCCGATACTCAAGAATGGGAGGTACGGCCCCGATTAATAGGCCAATAAGAACGCAACCAACAACAATTATGACAGCGCCGGTCTCGAAGTGCTCATCGGCCGAGTCTGAGAACTCAGTAAAAATCGCCCATAAAAAGTATAGAACGAACGATGCTATTGCGCCAGCAAGCCCGCCAAGAGCTCCACGGAACACTGTCCAGGCAACTGCACCGATTGGATTGGGCTTCTTATCGTTGGTTGATACCACACGTCCTCCACTTTGACGTGCAACTCCGCCCCCGACGGTCGATGCTGCAGACATTTCGCCGAGATGGCGTGGGGGGATGGTATCAGTACCGGAACACTTTGGCGCATAATGGGCCCATCCAAACTGAAGGCAAGAGCGCTGACCGGGTAGCCGTTTGTTGCGGGGGGCTCAGGGTGCGGCGGATCAAACTGGGACACGACCCTCCCGCTTACAGGGACATACACACGGGTTGGCTACCGCAGGACGAGATTCGACCGGACGTGACGTCCGCGTGCCCAGCATCGAGCGTCGCCCCAGGAAAGAGCTGCTCATAGGTGTCTTGGGGTCGATCCAACTGGTGTAACTCAGGCCGCTGTCTGACCGCGTCGTATATCGAGACGTTCTCCCGGCTCCGTGGCGGAGCAACGAGGTGCCTCGCTCTGCTCTCTTGACGCCTCTCCATATCAATTGTGCTGGCTGAGGATTGAGTCGAGGATGTTGGCCGGAACTGGGTCCGACGGCATGGCCGGCCAGCCCTGGAAGCTGCGGTCGGATTTGGCGTTGGCCATCGGGCCGGTGTCGCCGTCGAGGATGACCCGCAGGTGCGGTTCGAGGTGCTGGATCCACCATGCCGACATCGCGGACATCGAATCCGAGACTCGTGCTTCTTCCCATGCCTGGTGCAGTGCGGTCAATCGGGCTACGACCTCGGGGTAGGCCCACCATCTTGGGTCCCAGGACAGGCCGCCGTCGTTGTCGCTGATCCGGCGGCGGATCACCGGGACGAAGTAACCTTCGACGAACTCAATGACGTTCTTGAACTTCGGCGGCTTCTTCTCCGATTCGTCGTCGCTCTGATCGTCGTCTTCGGTCGGCTCTTCCGCGAACTCGTCATCCTCGCAGTCGTCGATGTCGTCACCGTCGTATTCGTCGACGGGGTCGTAGTCATCGGTGGCGTCGTAGTCGTCGCCGTCCGGCGTTTCGTTGCTGGTGTCCCACTCGTCGGGGGTTGCGGTGTTGATCTCGACCATGGTCAGTCCTTCGCCATGAATTCGGAGTGGAAGAGCCGGTCGGCGCGAGAGGTGTCTGGTGTCGGCTCGACGGGCATCGGTGCCGTGTCGGCCCGGTCCTCGGGCTGCATCTCCGCGGTGGTTACAGTTCCGGTCCGGTCGGATTCCCCGGCGGGCAGTGCCTTCTGCTGGGCGGGGCCGAGCTGCTTGCTTTCCTGCTGGGACTGGCGAATCGCCTCGGCGAACGGGGAGTCACCCCAGAACGCCTTGCGGACCAGGATCGGGGTGGAGCCACCGATGGTCACCAGGGCACGGGTTTTCGGCAGTGCCCGCAGGTCCCGCTTTTCGAAGATGGTTTCCTTCTGCCAGCTGCTCGACACGCTCGCCTGGCTGCTGGAGAAGAGGCCGGCGGGGCGACTGCGGGATTCGGTGTCGATGTAGTGGGTGCCGACGGCATCGACCAGGCCGGACAGGAACCCGTCGTCGTCGACGTTGCCGCCGTACCAGAGCACGCTGCACGCATCGACCATGGACTTGAATGCTTCGCGACCCCAGACCTTCTCGCCCTGCGAGGGGGATTGGAAGAAGGTGATGAGGATGATGCCGCGGCCGCCGAAGTGTGAGTACCAGCGGGGCAGGTCGTCGAGCTTGCAGATGTTGGCGGCCTCGTCGAGCACCGCCGTCAGCGGGATCGGCATCCGTTCCGAGTCCTGCTGTTCGGAGTATTCCTCGGCGCAGCTCAGGATCTGCCCGACCAGGGCACTCGAGATGGCCGAGGACGAGCCGGGACCGTCCTTCGAGAGGGCGTACATCGTGTCGGTGCGGCGGACGAACTCGTCCGCGAGGAATTCCGGCAGGTCGTGGAGGTGCTGGCCGGGGGTGACAGTGACCTGGCCGTTCGTGTCGGTGCCTATGATCACCCGCCGGTTTGGCAGGACCGCTTCGACGTAGCGGGGCTCGTCCAATGGTGAGAGGAACCGCCGGGCCATGTCGTAGAAGCCGTCGCGCTGTTTGGCGTTGACGGCCTGCTTGCCGCGCATCGTGCGGGCGAGTTCCGGGTAGCCGTGCTGCTCGAGCACCGCCGGGGGGATCTGCGATTGGGTGTGGGTCAGCCACTCGATGACATGCCGGATGTCCCCGCCGGCCAGGGCGGCGGCGAGCAGGTAGGAGGCGAACAGGTCCCGGGCGTTGCCGTCGAAGTAGGCATCGACCCGGGCACCGGCATCGGTGGCGGCGGAGATGAAGTAGCCGCACACCGCCGCAGCCGACGGCAGGTCGGTGACCGTGCGCAGCGGATCGAACCAGAAGCTCGCTCGCTGCTGCCGGTTACCGGTGCTCACGCCCTGCAGGTCGAACACCCACACCCGCCCGGTTTCGTGGCGGAGACCGACGGTGTGCGAGTACACATCACCGCGGTTCGAGGCCACCAGCGCCGCCCCCGGAGCGTGGCAGATCGCGGGAATCGCGAACGATGCGGATTTGCCCATTCGGGCGCCGGCGAACGCGATGGCCACGAACTCCCAGGTCATGCGCAGGGTGCGACCCCCGACCACGGTGTGCCCGAGCGGGATGCCGAGATAGCCGGGATGATCTTTCGGGATGGCCGGGGCGAGTCGGGCGGTGCTGGCCGCGAGGTACGTGGGGTCGGCCTCGTGGACCTCGCGCGGATCGACCATCGTGCGGGCGAGACGGTCGATCTGCTTCTCGAAGCGTGTGCCCTCGAGGGTCTCGAGCACCCCGAACCGGCGCAGCGCCCACCACACGAGTACGGCGAGCACCGCGAGCAGGACCAGTTCGACGCCGAGGACGATCGTCGCGCCTGCCGGCCAGCTCGTCGACCCGAACGCCAGGGCGAACAGCAGGCCGATCGGATTCCAGGTGGGGTGCTCTCCCCCGCCGGTGTTGTAGGCGATCGTCGGCAGATACGCGGCCACCACGAGGGCGGGGAAGACCTCGAGGATCACCTCGTCGGCGCCCGAGGAGGTGCGCGGCCGGTCGCGCCTTGTCTGTGCCATGTGGTGCCCCTTCTACTGCTGGAATCGGTAGTCGGTCAGGCGCCACCCGTCGTCGGTGCGGGCGACGGTGGTGCGCCAGGTCTGCGGGGTCAGGCGGGTGCTGCGCCCGCCGGCGTGCAGCACCGTCTGGGTGCAGGTCACGTCGATGACGACGGTGCGCATCCCCTCTGGTGCGGCCGGAGTCGAGTCGGCCCGCACACAGGTCGCGGCCACCGCGTCCTTCGAGGCCGCCCACTGCTGCCAGTCCGCATCCGGGCGCACCGAAGCACGGCTGCCGGATTCGGCGACCGCGCGCAGATCCCCGCCGAGATACGCCGTCGCCCGGAGCAGCGCGTCGGCCTTGCTCTCGTCGAGCGCGGGCTGCCAGGACAGGATCATCCCCATAGCTGTGAGCGCGGTCTGGTCGGCGTCGATCCGCTGCGGCGAGAGCGGCTCGATCACCTGGTGGTCGTCGCTGCCCTCATGCACGTGCTGGCCGTCGGTGGTGTCGCTGCCGCAGCCCGCCACCGCGACGGCGGTCGCGGTGCACACCGCCGCGACGGTGACTCGCGTGATCCTCACGGGCTTACCCCTTTTCACTGGTTGCCCATCGCTCGGTACCGGGGCTCGGTGGCGATGATCGTGTCGGCGTAGGGGCGGGTCTGCACCACGTAGTCGGGGTGCCCGATCGGGAACCCCCCGGAGGCCAGGACCGCGCCTTCGCCGGCGTTGTAGCCGGCCAGATACAGCTCGGTGCGCCCGTTCGGCGCGGCCACCGTGCCGTCCGCGATCGCGCCGTCGATCGCCTCGGCGATGGTGCACATGTAGTGGCCCTGCGCCATCACCGCATCGCCGATGCTGTTCACATCGACCCGGCCGTCGCCGTCGTAGTCCCGGCCGTAACCGGCCCAGGTGCCGGGCATGAACTGCGCCGGTCCCCTCGCCCCGGTCACCGACACCGGGGCGGTGTCGCCGTGGCGGAAGCCGTTCTCGGCGGCGAGTTGCGCGGCGAGCAGCGACGGTGTGATCTGCGGGCAGATCGACCCGGCCCGCTCGAGCCACACCGCGAACTCCGGCGGGACCGTGCCGTCGGCGAGCCGGTCGCCCAGCCCCTCACCGGAGATGAGGCAGTCCGCCGCCGCGGCGGTGGCGTTGCCGCTGCCGCCGGGCAGCGATCCCCACGACACCACCCTCTCGTCGGTGCCCTGACCCCGGACGCTGATGTGCACGTGGTCGTAGTGGTTCTGGGTTTCCGAGCCGCGGTCCTCCATCAGGCTCGGGGTGCCGCCGACGGGGTAGTAGGTCTGCCGCCAGATCACGTACTCGACGTCGAAGAACTCCGCGTTGGCCAGGATGTAGTCGGTGATCTCGTCCCCGAGCGCCACCCCCTCGCCGGAGCGGTAGTTGCCGATCATCACATCGATGGCCCGGCCTTCGGTGTGATCGGTGGCGTAACCGCCGCTTGGGCGCCAGCCGCCGAGGCCCGCGATCCGGTCGCCGAACTTCCGGTGCATCGCCCGAGCGACCTTTTTCGCATCGACCTGCAGGCCCTGCTCGGAGCCGGCCGACGGCGGCAACGGCTGCGCCAAGCTCCCCTGGGACGGGGCCGGCGGCACCGGGGTGGTCGGCCCGGCCGAGGACTGTCCCGGTGCGGGGGCGGAATCGTAGTAGGGCAGCGGGTCCACCGCTTCGGTGCCCCAGCCGCCGGGCCAGAGTTCCCAGTGCAGGTGCGGGCCGGTCGATTCCCCGCGGTTGCCGAGGGTGGCGATCTGCTGACCGGCGCGGACCTGCTCACCGACGGCGACGGTGTAGGTGTCGATGTGCCCGTACACGGTGGACACCAACTGCCCACCCTGCACATGGTCGAGCACCACCCACTGCCCGAACCCGGAGGCGGGACCGGCATGGCGCACCACCGCGTCCGCGGAGGCGTAGATGGGGGTGCCGACGGCGCCGGCCAGGTCGATGCCCCGATGCCGGGTCCCCCACCGCTCACCGAACCCGGAGGTGACGGTGACCGCGGAGGGATCGACCGGCTTGACGAACGAGCCCGCCGGGGCGAGCCGGTCCCCGGACCCGAGACCACTACCGGGGCCGAGGCACGTCGTGCCCGCCTGACGGTCCTGCTCGTCCGCAATCCCCATCACCAGCACGAGGAGCAGGAAGAACGGAACGAGCGTAAGCGCCAGGATCAGCGCGATCAGCCCGGTGCCCCCCTTGCCTGTCACCGCAGACTCAGACCCTCGATCACGGCCCCGTGCGTGCGCGCCAACGCCCGGTTGAGCTCCTGCGCCAGCGCCAGTTCCGCTTCCAGGGCGGCGACCTCGCGTTCGGTGCGGCGGGGGCGCCGGCCGGAGCGGGTGACCCAGCCCCGCACCGTCGTCTCGGCCACCTCGAGCTGCGCCGCGGCAGCTCGCGTGGCGGCGGTGAAGCTGTCCCCGGCCTGCATGCGCTGAAGGACCGCCTCGATCGCGGCCTCACGGGTGCGCTCGTCGACCACGGTGTACCGGCGGCGGCCGGGACGCTGACGCCGGCTCATGCCGCACACTCCGTGCCCCGGTCTTCGTCGGCGGCCCGCAGACGGGCATCGGTGTCGTGAATCCCGGAATCCTTTTCCGCCGGGGGCACCCACACCTTGAACGGGGTGCCCGGTGTCGCGCCTTCGCCGAGCTTGAGCAGGAAATGCCCGACACCAGCCGCGGTGCGCGTGCTGTCCGCCACGCCGGGATCGTCGGCGGCCGCGCCGAGGGTCGCCTTGCGGCGGGCTTGGCGCAGCGCCTTCTTCTCCTCCACCGAGTTGGTGGTGTCGTTGGCCCAGCCGGTGACCATCGCGCGTTCTGCGCGGGAGAACTTCATGAAGTGGGCGAGGCGGTCGAGTTCGGCGTCGGGGACCGGGCCGACGATCCGGGCGCGGGAGCGTTCGATCATGCCCAACGCCCCGACCTTCTCGAAGTCCGCCAGCGAGTGCGTGACCAGTGTCATCGCCACACCCATCGACCGCTGCAACCGCTGCACCGCATCCAACCGGGCCACCGCCGAGCTGCCGGTCTGGATCACCTGCCACACCTCGTCCAAGATGATGTGCGCCGCGATCGACTTCGCGCCCGGCACCTTGTTGTCGGCCAGGATGTGCGCCGCCTCCACCGCCGCGAACGCTTCGTTCCACCCCGCCAGCAGCACCGCAGCCCGCATCAACTCGTCCCCCGGCGGGACGGAGGACATGTCCAAATCGACCATCGGTTTGGTGATGTCGATCCGCACGGTGCTGTGCCGGTTGAAGGTCTCCCCGAACCGGCCCTTGACCAAGGCCCGCAGCGAGCGCAGCAGCGGTTTGATCTGGCCGCGGTATTCCTCGGCGGTGTCGGCCACCGCGTCTTCGAGCAGCTCGTCGGGGCCGGTCGAGATCAGCGTCAGCAGGTCCTCGATCCGGGCCGCGTGATTGTTGGTGAACTGCGAGCCGGGTGCGTAGAGCAGCCGGATCGCCGAGGCGAGCAGGGTTTCCTCGAAGTCCTGCAGCGGGCCGCGGCGGACGATCTCGAGCAGGGCGCAGAGCATGTTGAGCTGGCGGGCGTGCAACGCGAACTCGGCCTTCTCCCGCTCGAGCGAGCCTGCGGGCAGGCTCACGATCGCGTCGCCGATCGGGCCGCGGCCCAGCGGGTTGATCGCGCCGGTGCCGTAGCCGACCTCGCTGACCTGCCCGCCGACCTGCTCGGCGAGCACCCGCAGGTCCGGCTTGACGTCACCGGGCACCAGCACCAACGTGCCGCGGGCGATGTCGCCGAGGGCGATCCGGCGCAGCAGCGTGGATTTGCCGAAGCCGTTGAGGGCACAGATGAAACACGACGGGGCGGTGATCGCCTTCATCTTCCAGGCGTAGAGCGGATCGAACCCGACCGCCGCGCCGGTGGTCAGGTGCCGGCCCAGCGGGGTGCCCAGCAGCGGGGCCTTCGCCCCGACGATCCACGGGTAGATCCCGGCGACCTGGACCGAGGTGCCCCGGTATTCGACCGGGGGCATCACCGTGGACATCCGGCCCCCACCGGCCCCGTCGAACCCGCGGGCGTCGAGATCGGCGACCTGGCGGTCGAAGCCGTCCGAGCTGATCCGGGTCAACCGCTCCACCGTCGCCCGGCGACTGTACTGGCGGGTGACCAAGCTTTTCTTCCATGCCTTCTTGAGCCCGGTTGCGGTGGCGGCCTGCTCTTCGAGGCGGGAGAGCTCCTCGTCCGACAGCAGAGTCTCGGCGATCTTCTCCGCTGTGCGCAGCCGCGACGATCTCGTGGCGTTGCGTGCACTCATGCCTATAGCCCTTTGCGTGTCAATTGCCGAGGAAGCTGGGAATGGTGGTGTGGTCCGGGGCGATGACCCCGACACCGAGACAGGCCGCGAACGCCGCGGCCTGCCAGCACCAGGAGCGGCGGATCGTCAGGCGGCTCTGACGCGAGAGGTCCTCGACCAGGGCGTCGATCTTCGGCACGTCCGAGCTGCCGGCCGGTTCGGTGACGGTCACCAGCACCCCGAAGCGCACCATGCCCGCACCGCGGGCCTGCTCCATCCGGGCCTGCGCGGTCGCGGCGACCTCGATCTGCGACTTCGCCGAGGCGATCGAGCCGTTCTTGAGCGAGCCGCCGTGGGCCTCGGCGATCGCGTTGCGGTAGTCGCGGTCGGCGATGTCGGTGGCATCGCCGGCCGAATGCGGCCGGTAGAGCACCGACACCCGCTTGAGCGGCACCGCATCGTTCGGCGCCAGCAGGCGCCCGAGTACCCGTTCGGTCACCGCGCCCTTGGGCGCCTCGCGCATCTCCCAGGTCACCGACACCGCACCGTCGTGGACGTACTTGCCCCCGTCGCCGCTTTCCAGAGCGGTGCGCGGGCCGCAGTCCGCCCAGGTCAAGCCGGTGCCGTCGCCGGAGTGCAGGCCGGCCTCGACATCGACGAGCGAGGCCGGGTCGTAGGAGCGGCGCACGAACGCCATGACCTCGTCGGCGTCCATCGGCGAGCACGGCACCCCGGCCCGTGCCGCGGCCGCGGTCAGGGCGGGCAGGCGGCGGCCGAGCTCGACGGCCTGCTCGGAGGGGTCCTGCCTGCGTTCGGCGGTCTTGGCCTCGAAGGTGATCGCGATCCTCGCTGCGAGGCGGATGCCGCCGGTGGTCAGTCCGGTGGCGAGCTGGTAGGCCGCATCACGGGCGAGCTGCGGGGCGTCGGCGCGGGTGTTCTGGTGCACCGTCTCGTACAGCTCGATGCCGGTCTCGGGCAGGGTTTCGACGGTGGTGACCACCGCGAGGATGTCCGAGGTCTCCCCCGCCGCGGACAGGAACTGCGCCCAGTTGCCGACGTAGTGATCGATCACGTCCTGATCGACGGCCTCCGCGCCCTGCGGGTAGGCGTCGAACACGACCGTGTAGGCGCTGCGGCTGGGCATGTGGATCATCCCGAAGGTGCGCCCGTCGGAGTCGATCCCCTCGTAGAGCTCGGTGTCGGCGAGCACACCCGGCAGCCGATAGGCACGCCCCGGGACACGGGAGAACGTGCCCGAGGCGTAGGTGTGCTCACCGCGACGGCGGCCGCGCCGGAACTGGACTCGCATCAGTGCCCTTTCGTAACCGGAACGCCCGTCACGGGAGATGACCAGGGGGATGAAGCAGGCGATCAGCGGGATCGCCAGCAGCACGGTGACCTTCAGGCCGAAGAACAGGCCCGTGATGATGACCAGGGCCGCCGCGGCGATCGCGGCGATCGAGGTGCCGAAAGTGGCACCGAGAATGCCGGTCTCCCGAGGCCGGCGCCAGTTGCCGTAGGTGTGGTAGGTCTTCTCGTCGCTCACTGCTCGAAGCCCCCTCGGTGGAACTGCCGACCGGCACCGGACGCCACCACAGCTGCGGCCGCCGCATCACCGGAGGACCTGCCGCCGGGAGTGCCGGAGGTGTTGCCGCCGGGCTGACCGCTCGCACCGCCACCACCGGGAGTGCCCGAGGAGTTGCCCTGCTCAGACGCACCACCCGCGGAGGGGGTGCCCTGCCGGTTGCCGGCCGGTCCCCCGCCTGCCGCACCGAAACCGGACGGTGCGCCGCCGGTCTGTGCGCCGCTGGGCGGGGTGCCCATGCTCGCCGACGACGTGGTCGCCGCTCCGGACGCTGCGCCACTGGCACCGCCGGTGGCGATCATCCCACCGACCTTCGCGCCGACCCCCGCCGCACCGGCCGCGGCCGCCATGCCGCTGCCGCCGCCACCGAGAGCGCCGACGTTCGGCACGATCAGCCGCATCAGCGCCGGGAGCACCAGGGCCGCGGCGCACAAGGTGATGACCCCGGACAGGGCCATGAACCCGTCCCCGTTCTCGGGATCGGTGATCGTGGGGGTGGCCTCGAGGAACAGGATCGCCGAGACCCCGATCACGAACGCCCCGACCGGTTTGACCAGCAGGAACGCGATCGTCCAGGCCAGCATCTTCTCGAATGCCTGGCTGCCGACCTTCGTGCCCCCGGCCGCGCCCGCGATCGGCAGTGCCGCGGCCATGAGCACCAGGATGCCGGTGCGCAGCAGCATCAAAAACGCCATCACCAAGCCGCCGAGCATTCCGATGAGGCCGATCAGGAACAGCAAACCGACGCCGGCCGGACCCGAGTACAGGTAGATCGAGACCATCGCTTCGGCCAGGCGGGACGGATCGGAGCCGACCGCGCTGTCCATGAACCACGCCGAAATCTGATCGGCCAGGCGGGTGCCGAGCACGATCATCGTCGTGGCTCCCCCGGCGAGCACCGCAGCGCGGGCCAGTTGTTTCAGGCCCTCTTCCGAGGTGTCGCGGATCGCCCCGGATCGGGCCAGCGCCAGACGGCCGCCGAGCAGGATCAGCGACAACGACAAGGCCGCGACCTGGATGTAGAAGGTGTAGTCGTTGACCGTGGCGACCGTGTCCTGGAAGGTGTCCCCGTCCATCTCGGTGCCGGTGATCCACCACCCGAGAGCGAACTTCAGCACCGCGACACCGGCATTGCCGATCCACAGCGCGGTCTTCTCGACCGCGCCCGCCGCCATGTCCTCGATTTTGTTCTCGGCCTTGGTAACGCCTGCATCGAAAGCGTCGGTCACCCCGTCTTTACAGCTCGGCAGATCGACCCCCACAGCGTCACTGAGCCATGAGGTCAGTTCCGATGTCCCCGACCCCAGGGGTGACGCACACATAGCCAACCCACTGAGGACTTCCCCACCGCCGGATCCCGAGTCTTCCTCGCTCATCTCCGATGTGGTGACGGACCCGGCTGTCGTTTCCCCGCCGGTCGAATCCGTCTCCTGTGCGAACGCTGCGCCGGACGCCAGCAGGACAACAAGCAGAACCAGGAGAGCGACGACCACACCGCGCACCCGGTGCTTCACCACCACGACAGCCACCCGGCTGCATCGACAGGTTCAGAGCCTTCGCTCATTCCGACCGGATCGATCTTGAGAACCCAGCCTGTGCTTTCACGCCACACCAAGGGCAGCTTCGAATACGAGATCACGGTGGAGTCGTTGTTCTTCTGCACAGGACGGCCGAACTGAACGAGGGTCAGATCCGGGTTGAACAGGACTTTGACCATCGGCAACGCCGAGGCCGGAGAACTATCCGGGATACCCAGATCGGTCTTGGCGGCTTCCCCATTCGGATCCGACAGCAGACCGGCCTCCATGAGCATCTCCAAGCGGTCAGCACCCGAGGCAATGAATCCGCCGTAGTGCGCAGCCGCCAGCGCCGCTCCCTGTGCTGTACGCGAGAAGCCGGTAGCGACACCGTTGTCGGTGAACCTGGTGGGGCCGTCGGAGGTGGAGAACGGAAGATCCATGTTGCCGTGGATGCGTTGGAGCATCACACCACTCGGTGCCTGGTCAGCTGACCGGTTCGTGCTCGCGAGAGTGTCGGAGAGGATCACCCCCTTGGGGTCGATCGGCACGTAGATCACCCGGTTCACCCGATCGAGCACCGGGTCCGGCTCGAACAGCCCGTCTTCGACCTGGGCGGTGGCGTCGCTGTCGGTGGCCGGATCGAGCGAGACCAGCGGTTCGGCGTCGTCTCCTCGGAAGAGCATCAAGATGCTCACCACGAGACCGACGACGACAATGACGGCCACTGCCGCCAATCCGATGGTGAGTTTCGTTGCTGCCGAAGCGCGCTCGTTCTCGGCGCCCTCGAGTGAGGGAGTGTTCGTCTTCTCGGTCTGGCCGGTGGTGTTCTGCTCGGTCACTTGCGGGTCTCCTCGAGGTCGACCAGCTCCGACGGCACGCCGTCGAGAGCGGTGATCGTGGCGGTATCGCTGGGCAGGTTCAGCCGCCAGTCCCCGTCGATCCACACCACCTGGGTGGTCGCAGAGGCGAGCGAGTCGTCGGAGAACCGCTGCACGACGTCGACGGTGGCGGCGGTGCCGCTGTAGTCGGCGACGGCGTAGCCGACGATGGTCGGCACCATCTCCGGATCGGTCCCCGAAAACTCCACCAGCGCCCGGTGGGCGGCGTAGACGTCGCGGCCTTCCCCGGGGGCGGCCACCCCGGACAGGATCGTCGGCCAGGTCCGATCGGACGCGGTGGCCAGCTGCACCGACTGGGTGATCGCAGCCAGGGCCGCCCCCTGCGGGGTGTGGCTGAACCCGGCGAAGGGCTCCCACTCGCCGCCTCGCGGTCCGTCGGTGGTGCCGATCGGCACCTCGATGCCACCGACGGTCACCCACCGAGCGATCTGCGGCGGCTCGGTCAGCGCCACCGCGGTCTCGGTCGTCTCCGAGTCTCCGCAGCTCACGGCCACCAGCGCCACCGCAACCACCACGGTCCGCGCCCATCGACGCCTCATCGTTCGTTCTCCTCGTTGCCGGATTGCTGCTGTTGCTGGAGCTGTTCGATGACGGTCGGGGAACGGCCGCCTCCGAGCTGGTGGGCCTGGGGCCCGTGTGCGGTGGCCAGCAGGATCGTGGCGAGGGTCGCGGCCACACCGCAGGCGAGGAGCGCGCCGATGTTCGCCGCGACGAACTCGGCCGCGGTGGGGGCTTCGAGGCCAGCGCCGTGCTTGTGGTCCCAGGCCAGGCGTGCGCCGACGAAGATCACCTTGGCCACGCACAGGGCGAAGGCGATCCAGGCCGCGTAGCCCAGGAGAGTCTGGAGACCGTCGAGGATGTCGGGGGGCGGGCTGACCACGCCCTGTGCGAACACCTGCATCGCTCACCGTTCCCTATGCCGCGCTGGTGACGGCACTGAGGATCTGGTTGGCGGAGATGGCGACGATCGCCCCGACCAGCGATCCGACGAGCATCTTCGGTGAGTCCCCCGAGCCGTGCTGCCACTTCTCCCACGCGAACTTCCCGCCCGAGAAGATCAGCGCCGCCACGCACGCGAGCGTGACACCCCACAGCAGCCAGTTCAGTAGCTTGAGCAGCCCGTTCGCGCCCGGCGGCACCTCCGGATTGATGTCGAAATTCACGGCGCCTTGCGCGAAAATCGCGGTGTCCACGACGGTCTGGAACATGCAAATGTCCTTTGCTCGAAGGTGCGGGCTACTGCCCCGACCACAAGGTCGGCAGGGCGGATTGGAGTGCCGTGACGACGCCGACCCCGGCAGCGATCACGTCCTCGGGAACGGCGATCACAGCTCCCTTGGGCTGAATCGGCACGCCGTCGACGGCACGCCAGGTGGGCAGACTCGACCGGGCCGCCGAGGCCAGGAAGCGGTGCCAGCCGATCGCCCAGTGCGCAGCCACCGCGCCGGTGACGATCGAGCGCAGCTGGCGCACCTGCTTCGGGGGCGGACCGGGCGCGTGCGCGACGGTGACCAGGCCGAGCAGCTCGCACGCCAGATTCCGGTTGCGGTGTTCGAGGATCAGATCGTGGGCGCTGGACAGGCCCGGGATGGTGTCGCGGCAGACCACCACCACATACGGCGATTCGATCTCCCGGGCATTCCCGCACGGCCATTGGCGCTTCGCGTCCTCGGCGAAGCTCCAATACTGGGCGAGGGTGGAGACCCCGGCCCCACCGTGTGCGCCGAGCAGCCACACCGCCGGTCCGGGAGTCGGTACCGGGTACGGCTCGATGCGAGCGTCGGCGCTGGTGTGTTCGCGGGTGCTCATGCCAGCTCCCCCGCCCCGGTCCGGCGGTCGGTGTCGTGCCGGCCGGCCTCGATGCGGCCCAACGCGTCGAGCACGTCGGTCCACGCGTCGATCGAGGCGACCGACAGGCGGCGGTGATCGACGGTGCCGGGGCGAGCCAAGGTCGCATCGAAGGGCACTTCCACGAACGCGGCGACCAGCGGGGACAGTGCGTCGCGGATCGGGGCCAGATCGACCACGCACTGCGGGAGCTGATGCGAGATCGACACCACCGTGCGTGGGAGCACATCGCGTCCGTAGGTGCCGATGAGCCATTCGAGTGCGCTACGCATCCGAGCCAACGGTTCGGCACGAGGCGCCGTGGCGACGACGATCGCAGCGCCCGCCTCGATCAGCGGGGCCAGACGACGTGACCGCACGGCGGTGCCGACATCGTGGATACGGGCCAGATTGCGGTCGGCGAGCAGACTGTCCACCAGCACCGAATCCGAGGATTCGCCGTGGCCGACGACAACGGCCCCGGCGCTGCTGACGGCCATGCGGGAGCCGAGCTGACGGATCGCCCGCGCAGAATCGATCGGTTCGACCCCGGCGCGGTCGAGCAGGTTCCCGCCGCCGAAGGTGCCGTCGATCGCCGCGACCTGCGCATCGGTTCCCAGGCGCAGGGCGGTGGCCAGGCCGAAGCAGGTGGTGGTCGCGGCCGCTCCCCTGGAGCCGGCCACCACGATGGCCGAGAGGTGTTCGGGCTGATCGATTTTCGGGCTACGACGAAAAGCAACAACGTTGGTCATCGGTTCTCCACGTTCGCGATCTTCAACCCGCCGTCGGCGGGCAGGGTGGTGATCCACTGCTTGTGAATGCCTTCGTCTCCCACGGGCGGGAACTTCAGCAGCACATCGACCGACCAGCGGTTCGGATCCTCGGTCGGCAGCACGCTCACGCAGTGCTCGGTCCCGACCGGCACAGCGTCGATGAACGACTGAATCTCGGTGCCGGGCAGGACCATCAGGTCCGCGACGGCCGTGCCGTCCCGCTCGACGTAGTAGGCGTACTCGAACGCCTGGATCACCGCAGGGCCGGAATCGCGGCCACCGGGACCGTTGCCGACGACCCGATCCGACTCGGTGACCGGGGCGCACCACCCTGGGGTCGCGGATGCGGTCGTGGAGGTCGTGGTGGTGGACGAGGACACCACCGTCGGCGAGGGCAGCGGCGGCACCTGCGGTTCGTCGGTGGTGCCCGTCATCGCGGTGACCACCACCGCGGAGACCACCGCCAGCACCGCGACACCGCCGCCGACGAGCATCCAGGTGCGGGATCGATCGGGGCGGACCGTCGCGGCCGCGGGAGTGGTGTCGGTGACCACCACGGCCGCGGTCTCGTCGACCGGTTGCGCCGGGGCCGGCCGAGCAGGTCGGGCACGACCGAGCGCGGATTTGATGCCCCCGCGGGTGCGTTCGGGCATCACCAGCGGCCCTCGCGGGATGTGGGCGCGGACCCACTCCGGGGCCGTGGCATACGGATCCTCTGCTGAGGCCGGATCGTCGTGGTGAGCAGCGGGATCGGCGTAGCCGGTCGCCGCGGGAGCATCGTGGTCGGCGGAAATGTAAGGGTCCTGGGCCGCAGCAGGTGCGGCCAGGATCGCGGTATCGGCCTCCACGATCGGTTCCAGGTCGGTCTGGATGACCGCATCATCGTCGGCACCGGACGAATCGGGGGCGGAGGCAGCATCGACCGGCTCGAGCTCCACCGCCTCGACCGTAGCGCTGTCGATGGTCTCCTCGGGGATCGGGAAGTGCACCGATCCGGTCTCTCGTTCGTCGCTCGCAGTCGGCTCCGGCCCGTACCGCTCGGTCACATCCGGGAAGAGGTGTCCTCGATTGCCGGTCGACAATGCATCCTCCGTCGTCGGGTGGTGGGGGCGGGGCCACCCGCCCCCACCGGCGAGCTGTTCGGGCAGGTCAGGCCGGGTTGATGCCGTCCGCGGCCGCGGACGAGATCATCTCGGCGGCAGTGCCGGCCGAACCGTCGAAGAACGTGGTCAGCACCGTGTCCGCCCCCGCGACGACCCCTTCACCACCGGGCTGGACCTTCACCCACTCACGGACCTGCGCATCGACCTGCGGAGCGGTGGTCACGACGCTGCCCACGGCGTCGGCCGCGGCCTGCCCGACCGGGCCGGAGGACTGCCACCGCTCGACCGTGGAATCGGTCTGCTCGGTGAGCGCGTCCTGGTGCACATCCGGCAGCTGTACCTCGATGGGCTGGCCTTCGTCGTCCCCGGCACCGAAGGCGGTCCCGGCCGCCAGACCGGCCGCCCCGCCGACCACCGCGCCGGGGACCGCGCCGACCGCAGCGCCGATCGCTGCGCCCGCCGCGGTCCCGGCCACGCCGGTGGTCACCGCGGGCAGCACCGGGATCGGCAGCGGCACCACACCCCCGGCCGCAGCCCCGGTGAGACCGCCGAGGGTGCCGCCGATCAGGGCGCCGGGAACCGCCCCGGCCGCAGCCCCGGCTGCGGCACCGGCCACCGTCGCACCGATCTGCGCAGCAGCGACCCGATCGGCGCGGCTGGCATCGATGCCGACCGAGGTGTAGAACGTGGCGACCTCGGAGCGGATCAGACCGGCGGTGTTGTTGGTGCGTTCGCGGTCGTCGTCGGTGACCCAGTTCGGCTGGTTGACGTGGATATCGCCGATCATGATCTTCTCGGGCGGAGCGAGGTAGATCGGCTCCGGGGTGACCGGCTGCGGCGCCCGCAGCGCCAGCGGGTCGATCGGCGGCGGGGCGCTTTGCCGCTCGTAACGGTTCGTGTCGTAGTTGTAGTCCGGCAGCGGCGCGTACTGACGCTGCTGCGCCGGAGGCGGGGTCCAGTAGATCTGCTGGGCCGGAGGAGCCGGGGCCGGCTTCGGGGCGCTGGTGGTGCCGCCCTGGGTGGACGGGGCCGGGGTGGTCACCCCGCCCTGCGAGGGCAGCTCGACCGGAGCGGCCGAGGCCAGACCGGTGCCCCCTGCCACGATCGCCACGGCCGTGGCGGGCACGACGCTCACCCTGGCGATCCGCGAAGCCCTGCGATATTTGCTCATGATCGCTTCTCTCTCGTGTGTGTCGGGGCGTGGAATCAGTTGAGTGCGGCGGCCGAGTCGCCGCCCTGCTCGAGCACCGTCGGTCCCGCCTCGACCACATGCGTCGTGGTCACAGCCGGTTCCGAGGTGGTGGAGGTGACCGTCTGCGACGGCGTGGTCGAGACGGTCTCGGAGGTGGTCATCGGCCGCGTCGTGGTGGTGGCCGAGGTGGTGGGAGCCGTCGACGTGGAGGTCACCGTCTTCGCCGTGGTCGCGGACGTGGACATGGACGTGGAGGAGGCGGCGGCGTCGAGGTCGGCTGCCACCGCAGCGAGCCAGGACGCGACGAATCGTGTCGAGGCCTGCCCACTGGCGGTGGCCGGGACCGACCCGTAGGAGCCGTGCTCGGCGGCGACGTTGCGCACCGTCGTCATCGCCACCAGGTCGAAGGCATCCCGGTTGGCCGCGATCTCGTTCGCCACGACCTGGAACGCCTGCCGCACGAGCCGCTGCGAGGTCGCCGGCGGAACCAGCTCGGGCAGCACACCGACCGTCTTGGCGGCGAGCACCCCGAAGGCTGCGGCCGGGTTGGCCAGCCCGACCGCTGCGACCGCGGCGATCGTCTCCGGGGTGAGTACCTTCTTGGCGACCGTGACGGCGGCGTTGAGGCCGATCAGGCCGACCTTCATCAACGCCGCGGTCACGTCCTGCCCGGTCGGGGGTGTCGCCCGCGGATCGGAGGCTTCGGCCAACCGCTGCGAGATCGTCTTCTTCGGCTGGATCGACACCGCGTCGAGGGCGTTCTTCGGAGCCGCAATGTCCTGGTTGACCACGTCGACGGCGGTGGTGAACGCCGTCGAGGCCAGTGCCCGGCCGACCGTGGCGACGGCGACGAACGGATCACCGCCGACCTCGACCTGCCCGGCGACATTGGTCACCGCCCGCACGATCGGGGCGTTCGCCGGGGCGTCGCACGCCAGATCCCCGGTCTGGCACCAGGACGACACCCGACCCGAGAGGCTGCCGTAGTCCTCGGTCAGATCAGCGACGGGGCCGATGCCGCCGCCTGGCGGGGCGGTGAACGCCACCGACGACAGCGCCTTGACCGTCTCGCCCGTGGTGCCGGGAACCGGCGACGGGGCGCTCTGCGTGGTGCCGGGGAACAGGCCGGAGCCGGCGCTGCGGGTCGGAGAGCCGAACAGCGCACCGGCCGCGATCGAGCCGGCCGGAACCGCTCCGGTGCCCTTGCCGACCGAGCGCAGGAAGTTCGAGGTGGCGTGAGCGCCCTGGGAGTAGCCGACCACGGCGAGCTTGGCCGACGGACACTGCTCGAGCACCTTCTTCGCCGCCAGGGACAGGTTCTCCTCCCCCTCGGTGACGGAGGCGACGTACGACCGGCTACCACCGGGGGTGAGGCCGCCGAACGAACCCGGATACGGGACGTAGGCGCGATCGACGCTCGCGCCCAGCTCACGGGCCTGGTCGAGCATCGGCCCCATGATCTTCGAGAGCATCCCGGTATCGACCTTCACCGGCGCATCCGGCGAAGACTCCGTCGTGCCCTGCATCCCGAGCACATACAGATCCGGGCACCCATCGACCAGCCCGTCCAGCCAATGCGTCTGCGCATGCACCGGGACCAGACCACCCACACCAGCCATGACCGCAGCCGTGGTGACGGTCATCGCCAGGACTCTCTTGCCCGAACATTTCATTTCTCTCCCTCCCGAACAGCCGTTTCCCGATGCCAGCAGTCCCCCCTGTTTGTTCCGAGACGGGAGTGTCGATAGCCCGATACGGTGCAAAACCGCCTTCGGAGAACGCAATTGATTCGGCTCGGGGACACATTTGCGCGCTGTCGTTGGGATGGCCAGGCCGTGTTCCGGGTTGACGGGCCCGGATCGGTCGCCTTCGCCTGGACCTCTTCGACAGTCGCGATGGGCACTCGACGCAACGACTGCGCGGACTCGTGTGCGTGGACGGGCTCACGTGAGAGACCCATTCGCCACAGGATTGGCGCTGGCCAGGAACTTATGCAGCCTTTGCTGGTACTGGGCACGACGTCGCTGTTCGCGAACAGGGGGACGACGAGGGCTTGACTGCCCTCCGGGTTTTTGGAGTTGAGCGGGGCCGTTGGCCCCAGGTCGACGGAGCAGCGACGACCTGGGGCCAGCGGGCGCAGTGGACGCGGCGCGAGGGGGCGCCGGCCACAGTTCGGGAGCGGGTACGACCGATGGCACCCTTCACTGAGTGTTGGGCGTAGGTGTTCGGCACTCGGTGGTACGCGCAAGTTGATTCCCCGGGGTTCCGTAGCTGGCTCTGGGTAGAGCTCCGCAATCGCGTCAGTGCTACGTCCGAGGCCGACCACGACAGACCTCGGGAAACCCCCGGAAGGGGCGCGAGCGGATCGTAAGCAAGAGCGGCGCGTTTGTGCAACACGGCAGGCCCCTCCCCTCCTCAGCGCAGCATCTTCAGTGCGGGTCCTGGAATTAGTCCGTAGATTAGCACCATATAATTCTAAACACCAGCGGTTCGAGGGGACGGGAAGGGGGGAGACAATGAGCGGCGACAGGAGGATCCAGGGCAGGGAGTGGAGTTGGCTCGAAGCGGCATACACGGCTTCAGTGGCGCTCGCCTGCGCAGATACCGCCAAGCGCTCGACATGACGATGGCTGACCTCGCTGATGCCGCCGAGGTCTCGGAAGCGACCGTCTCGGCTTGGGAGACCGGCCGGGCCGCCCCTACTCCGCCGTTGTTGAAGCGCGTGGCCGACGTCTTGCGCGTTACTGTCCCGGACCTTGCTCCGATTCAGGAGGGCCGGATGACGCTCAGCGATTTGCGCGCTCTGGCTGGTCTCACGCAGGCGGAAGCAGCCCGAGAGCTCGGCATTTCGGCCACCGTGCTCGGGCGCATCGAGAAGGGCCGCAAGGACTACGACAAGGATCGGGTGGCGGGCATGGCCAAGCTTTATGGGGTGAAGTCTTCGGTCGTTAAGGCCGTCTGGGAGCGCGACCGTGCGACACGCCAGGAGTACATCCGGCGTCTGTAGATTCCATCACTAAAATAACGCCACATGTGTGCTTCGACCGGTCGAGGGTCGATGTTGCACTGGATGACTTCTATTGCGAACTGGGGGCGTGTCGCTCCTCCTCTTCCGAACCAACCTGGGACAAGATCAAGGGCGTTCGGAAGCAGTGACGAGGAAGGGCCGACACCATGCCTACGCCAAGCAAGGGGCCGCGCAAGGAAGTGAAAACCCGCGTTCCGGAAGACGTGCGCGAAGTGCTGGAAGTGATGGCGGCCAATTCCGGTGCCAGCTCCCTCAGCCAGTACGTAGCGGACCTTCTCTCCAGCCTCGCCGGCCGTCCGGACCTTGTACGAGAAATCCACCAGGAAGTGATGCCGATGCCGCTCTCCGCATAGAAAAGTGCGGCGGAGTCCTCCGCCGCACCAGCACATAGCCGAAGCGGTTACCACAACTGAAATGCGAAAACCCCCGGCGGGCAGGCCGAGGGCTTTCGTCTGAAGTTGGCGAGAACGAGTTGGCGCTCGTTCTCGGTACCGCATATCCCCGAAGGGACTGTCTTGCCGGACAGGTCTCAGGGTACATCGCGCCCTGAATCAGAGCCAACGATCGCTGCGCGTGTCGCCACTCTCACTGGTGACACCTCACCGAATCGTCACCTTTTCGACGTGTGCACGCGCCGCTGGTCGCCGCGTGCCCGGGTGCGGATCGACCCGGATCGCACCCACACGTACGCCACCACGATGGCCATGCCCGCCCAGGCGCCCGGATTTCCGTGGGCGATCTACCTGGCCGGCGCGAACCATCGCTACCGCCTGCTGGCGTTCGACCTCGACAGCGGGCGCCATGGCCCCGAGATCGCGCGCACCGATGCCGACCGGCTGGCCGCGCACCTGACGGAACTCGGTGTTCCGCACCTGCGCGCCCGGTCCGGGCCCACCGGCGGCCAGCACATCTGGCTGCGCCTCGCCGCGCCGGGCGCCAGCGCCGACGACGTGCGGCGCCTCGCCCACGCCCTGCGCCAGCACTACCCCAGCCTCGACACCGCGCCCCTGACGAACCCCGCCACCGGCGCCGTCCGCCCGCCCGGGGCACCGCACCGCCGCGGCGGGCAGTCCCGACCCCACCTGCACGGCGCTGCCCTCGACGCGGCCCTCGCCCGCCTCGACACCGGAACCGCACCGGAGGTGGTGGACTGGTTGCTGGCCCGGCACCCGCACTCCGCCGCCCCGGACCCCCACCGCCCCCCCGGTGCGGTGCGCATCGTCGATCCGGCCTCCAATCCCCGCCTGGACCGGCCACGGCGCCCGCTCACCGACACCACCCGCGCTCTGCTGGCCGCGGTTCCGGCACCCGGCGCGGACCGCTCGGCGATCGTGCACAGCATCTTCTTGGGTATGGCCCGCGCCGGCCACACCCTCGCCGACGCCCGGGCGGCCGCCGCGACGGCGCCGGGACTGGTCCGTCTGCGCGAGGACCGCGCCCGCGGCCGCGACGACACCGACCGGCAATGGCGCCGCGCCCTGGACACCGCCGCCGGCTTCGCCCCCGCTCCCCCGACCACCCGGGCCCCGGTCGACGACGAACTCGACCGCATCGAGGCCGCCATCGGAGCCGACCCCGCCCATTGGGCCCGCCCCGGCGGGGCCAGCGACGAACGCATCCTCTACGCCCTCCTCGCGCTCGCCCGCACCGCCCGCACCCGCGTCCTCGACATCGACTGCCGGCGACTCGCCCAGGCCGCGGCCGTCGACGCCTCCACCGTCTCCCGGCGGCTGCGGGTGCTGGCCCACGAGTCCTGGGTGCGGTGTGTCCGTACCGGCAGCGGAACCCGCGCCGCCACCTGGCAACTCGAACTCCCCGACCCGGTGGCATCACTACCGGCTGCAACACAAGGGTTACCCGCCCCCGCTCCGGGGCACCCTTCCTCCCTGCTGGACCACCACACGCACGATCTCTGGGCGAACCGGTCCGGGCTGGGTGGGGCAGCTGCCCGCATTCACTGGGCTGCGATTTCGGGAAAACCCTTGATTTCCGGAACGGGCAGAAATTCCGCAGAGGTGGCTGCCCTCACCGGCTACAGCCTCGCCACCGTCATTCGTGCCCTGTCCACCCTCGCCCGCCTGGGCGTGCCCACCGAGGCGCGAGCCGATATCCCCTCTCTCCGAGACAAACTCGATGACGCGGCTCATCGTGTCGGAGTCGCCGGTGTCGGAGCCCAGCGGGTCCGCCGCCACCTGCTGGATCGGGAGCTGCACCGGTGGTGGCTCGAAGAGCAGGAATGGCGCTGCCGGCGCGGGAAGAAGACCGGTGTACCCCGCACGGTCTCCCTCACCATCGCCCTTCCGATCGATGCGCCCGCTCGGCTGCGGTACGGCCGATTCCCGGTGACCGACACCGGCCGCGCCGACTACCCTGCGGCACGAGCAGTGGTCACCCGCCTGTGCTCCCCCGAGGGTGATCCCAGGACCAACTCAGGCCAGCAGGATGGGAAGGCGGCCTGACACACCCTGTCTCCCCATTTGGACCGAATCAGTATGAATCGTCCACGCGGGCGATTTGAGCCAGGAGGAGCGCGGCATGAGGCGGCCGGTCCGGTAACTGGAACGGCCGCAACGTCACCGCGGCCTTGACCCAGTCACCATCTCCTGCATGCAGTCGCACCAGATCGCCGGCCTGGGGAACCTCACCGCTCTCGACTCTCTGAGCATTCGCTTGCAGACTCAGCAGATCCTCGGGATGGACGACGGGACCGGTGACATGCGCGTACTGCCACTCCACCCACTCCGGAGCCCGGCCGATCCACATCGCGATAATGCCTCGCTGGGCCTCGAACAGCGCGACATGGACATCGGCACCTAACAATCCTTCACGCAGTCCGAGAGCAGCCAACGATGGCATCGACGGCGGATATACGTCGGACACGTCGTGATACAGCACTCGGACACCGGATGCGTCTTCCATGGGGCGTAAGACGACCTGCCACTGCATCGCATGGCCGTGGTCGTGCCGAACCGAGAACCACGTGTTCAGCACTCCCCCGGACCGCGGATTGAGCACCAGATCCAGGAATTCGGTCTCGTGCTCGAAGCAGATCGCGCGGTTGATGTAGTCGGCAGGGGTCGCGGTGGGAAGCCAATCTTCGAGCAACGTACCGGACATCGCCCCCGACTCCCACGTCTGATAGATCAACATTTCCTCGACCATCCAGGCCACACCTGAGGTCAGACGCCGCGTTCCCAGCTCCTCTCCCGGCTCTCCCACCCACAGATGGATGCCGTGCACATCGCCGAACGGGCCGATGATCGGCCAGGCATAGAACCGCCACGACTGCCGCATCTTCTTCGACGACAGCACCCGATCGAACGGTTTACGCACTTCCCGGACGTACTCCACGATCGGCTCCACCGGGATGTCCGGTGCGGGCGAGACCTTCCGGCGGAGCGAAGTCATCTCCTTCGCTTCGCCATCCGAGGCCACCAGCGTCGCAACACCCTCCACGAGCGTTTCGATCAAATGCCACGAACCCATCGAAGACCCCCCTCTGTCTCGACCTGATCTCGATGCGGGGAGGCAGTGTAGCGAAAACCGACTGTTCGACCGTTAAGCGGGATCGATGGTCACGCTCGGACGTGTAGCGCCATCCGCAAGCCTTCGGGCCGGATCGTCAGCAACTCGGCCACCGACAGCTCATACCCCGGCACGGGCGCGACCTCGAAACGGGTGAGTATCTCCGCCAGCGCCAGGACCGCCTCGTGCAACGCGAACTGCCGGCCGATGCAGGCCCGAGCCCCTACCCCGAACGGTTTGTAGGCGTGGGCCGGGCGGGCACGCACGGCCGCAGGCAGGAACCGGTCCGGGTCGAAGACCTCGGTGTCCTCGCCCCACAGCGTCGGATCGCGGTGCAACGCCAGCAACACCACCAGAACCGTCTGTCCCTTGCGCACCGGGTAGCCGGCCAACGTCGTGTCCGTGCGGGCCTTGCGGAAGAACGCCGGGCCGGACGGCCACAGCCGCAGTGTCTCGTCGACGAGGCGGCGCACATAGCGCAGCTTCGCCACCTGTTCGAACCGGAGCGGGCCGCTGCCGTCGCGCACCTGGACAATCTCCGACCGCGCTTGCTCGACCATCTCGGGATGCAACGACAGGTAGTGCAGTGCGAACGACAGCAGGCCTGCCGTCGTCTCGTGCCCGGCCACCAGGAAGGTCAGCACCTGATTGCGGATGCTCTGATCCGTCAGCAGTTCCCCGGTCTGCGGGTCGGGGTGCTCCAGCATCCGCTGCAGCAGGTCGTCCTGGCGCGGTGACTGTCCGTGTCGGCGTGCCGCGATCACCTCGTCGACGGTGCGCTGCATCAGCGCAATGTCCTTCGGGTGTTGACGCAGCGCCTTCCATCCGAGGATCTCCCGGATGACCGGCAGATCGTTCGCCGACTGCGACACGAACGACAGCGCCCGCGTCATCGACTCGACGAACGGATGCCGACCGGCGGAGAACGAGTCGAAGCTGTACCCGAACCCGGTGCGTCCGATGACCTCCAACGTCAGGCGATTCATATCCGAGGAGACGTCCACCGGACCCTGAGTGGCCTGAGCAGCCCAGTAGCCGCAGAGCCCGTCGACGCACTCGAGCATCACCTCGTGATAGCTGCGCATCGAGGATTGGCTGAACGCCGGCATCAGCACGTTGTGTGCCTGCGCCCACGCCGGCTCACTGTTGAACGCGGTGAACAATCCGTCCCCGGCCAGCTCGCGCAGATTGCTCACCGGTGGGACGACTGCCTTGGCGAATCGGGCCTCCTCGAACACTTCCGCGGCCGCGTCCCCGCCCCCGACGACAACCACCTTCTTGCCGGCGATGTCGATCTCGAACACATCCCCGAGCTCCCGGACGAACTGCGCCTCACGCTGTACCGGCCGCCGAGGATCCAGGCGCAGTACATCTCCGAGGAACGGCAATCGCCACGACGGATGCGGCATCGCTTCTCCCCGCCCGGTCTCAGCTTCGACGCGGACATCATTTGAAGCTTGCTCCCCCGTAGAAGTCATGACCGGAGTCTGCCGCACCGCTGTGCCGATCGCAGAATCGGTCGGCTGGTATGACGGGAGGAAGCGACGGCTACGGCCAAGTCGGGTGATGAGGGTTCGTGGCGGTTCCACCTCCCGTTGAAGCACTGCCGCTGAACGACGGCTCGCTCAGCGGAGGCGTCCCGCATCTACTAGTTATAGCGCTACAACGTCGTTGCACCAGGCGCGGGTGGGGCGGAGCCGCTATAGCGCTTGAACGTCGGAGCGTAACGCCGGCGATGCGCCCCTATAGGGCGGACATCCTAGTTGTAGCGCTATAACGTCCAGACGCTAGAACGTTGTCACGTCATACCGTTACCATGGCTGAGCGTCAGAGCGCTACGATCTTGAAGCGTTGCAGAGCTACAACGCCCTGGCGATGGAACGTTGCAGCGTTGGAACGTTGCAGCATTGGAACGTTGCTCCGCTACAACGGTGCAAGCAGCGCAGTGTACTACTGCGGAATTGTCGGCCGAGCCTTTGGAAAACTGCTGGTCGCCCGTGTATTCAGCGAGTATGAGTTATAGCGCTACAACGTCGTTGCACCAGGCGCGGGTGGGGCGGAGCCGCTATAGCGCTTGAACGTCGGAGCGTAACGCCGGCGATGCGCCCCTATAGGGCGGACATCCTAGTTGTAGCGCTATAACGTCCAGACGCTAGAACGTTGTCACGTCATACCGTTACCATGGCTGAGCGTCAGAGCGCTACGATCTTGAAGCGTTGCAGAGCTACAACGCCCTGGCGATGGAACGTTGCAGCGTTGGAACGTTGCAGCATTGGAACGTTGCTCCGCTACAACGGTGCAAGCAGCGCAGTGTACTACTGCGGAATTGTCGGCCGAGCCTTTGGAAAACTGCTGGTCGCCCGTGTATTCAGCGAGTATGAGTTATAGCGCTACAACGTCGTTGCACCAGGCGCGGGTGGGGCGGAGCCGCTATAGCGCTTGAACGTCGGAGCGTAACGCCGGCGATGCGCCCCTATAGGGCGGACATCCTAGTTGTAGCGCTATAACGTCCAGACGCTAGAACGTTGTCACGTCATACCGTTACCATGGCTGAGCGTCAGAGCGCTACGATCTTGAAGCGTTGCAGAGCTACAACGCCCTGGCGATGGAACGTTGCAGCGTTGGAACGTTGCTCCGCTACAACGGTGCAACACTGCAACGGCGTGGCGCTACGACGTTGCAGCGTTCCGACGCTTAGCGTTCAGAGCGTGGTAGCGCTGCACACTGCCGCGCCTCAATGCACCTACTCATTGCACCCAGTGCAACCGACGAAAGGCTCCATGCAATGGCCAAAATCATCGTTTGCCACTCCCGGAAGGGAGGGGTGGGAAAGACCACGATGGCGTATGAGCTGGCTTACGAGCTGGACGCAGTCCTGGTGGACTTGGAGTACGACGGGGGCGGCGCCACCGGTAAGTGGGGGGATCGGCCTCTTGACCGGGCCCGCATTCCGATCCTCGATGCAATCCGCACCGGCAAGACCCCCAAGCCGTTGAACGGCTTCAAGAAGCCGCGCCTGGTACCTGGGCATCCTGACCTGTACGACCAGGCGCCCAGCGAAGATGCAATGGCGGATGCGCTGGTGCAGTGGGCAGGGGAGTGGGACACGGAATGGGTCGTCGTGGACACGCATCCAGGTGCAACAACCCAGGCCCATGGTGCACTGTCCGTTGCAAATGTCGTTCTTGCCCCGACTCCGTTGCGGAAGCTGGATCTCGATGCAACTGAGCAGCTCGTCGACGAACTCGCCGACTACCCCCTGGTCATTTCGCCGACAATGGTGCCGGCGGCGCCTCCGGGAACGATGATCGACCGTCTTGCGCGGATGGTTGACGGCACGCCGGTGCAGGTTGCGCCTCCGGTTCCCCATGCCGCCCGGGTTGGCACTCGAACGAAGCGCATTGCAATCACCGCCGAGGAACCACCGGCCAAGCCGTTGCGGGCTTTCGCGGCTGCAATCACCGACACCGCGAAGTTCCTCCAGGAGTACGTCAATGACTAACGGACTCGACGCCTTGCGGCAAAAGAACAAGCGCGCCAGTGGGCGCACCATGCCGCCACCGCGGCACAAGCCCCGGTCGGTTCCGGTGGAGATTCCCACCGATTCCGAGAACCCGACCAATCCCATTGCGCCCCCCGTGCAAGAGATTCGACCGTCTACATCGGACGCTGCGGCGGCCCACTTGGAGCAAGCGGCCGCGCAGACCGTCAACGGCCGGGAACCGGCACTCGCGTTGGCGGCCTCCGAGTTGCCGAAGGCGGCGCCTCCAGTGCCTTCCACAGAAGTGGACGAGCTAACGAAGTCGACGATCTATCTAGACGCCGAGACCGACCAGTTCCTCGAGGAGGCGATCTATCTCGGGCGGAAGCAAAAACCACGCATTGATTCCCGTAGTGCGATCGTTCGTTTTGCACTTCGGGAGTTGGCCTCTCGCATGTCCACCGAGCAAGTGATTGCCGCGATACGGGCAGGTGCGCCTGAAACTGGCAACCAAGGAAGACCTCGCCTCTAGCTGCATAACGTTTCAGCGTTCTAGCGCCAGAAAAAGGGGGAGTCCCGCTCGACCTGCAATCCAACGGGACTCCGTGACCGGCTACCTCAGTAAAGGAAATTCCGATCATGTATGACCTTAACGTTCGCGCTGCGCAACGTCAGCTATCGTCCGCAAGTGCACGCCGACGATTGCACTCGAAGACCACGGCTCTCGGTGCTGTTGCAGCGATGACGCTCGTGCTTGCAGCGCTGGCGTTCACCCTGTCGTTCGACGCGTTACGCCAGCTCACTCTGGAAATCGGTGTGCGCCCGGAACTGGCCTGGATGGCGCCGGTGGCACTCGATGTTGCACAGGCCGCCGCCGCGCTGGCTCTCGTTGCATTAGGGACCGACGACGAGTTCCGCGGTGCCCGTCGGTACTGCAAGGCCCTGGCCACGGGCACGGTCCTGCTCAGCGTGGCCGGCAACGGCTACCACGCCTTCCGGCTGGCCGGGCAGCGGCACGCGCAGGCCGCGGCCGGTGTCGATGTCGGATACCAGCCGCAACCTGCTGCAATCGCGGCCTGCATTGCGATGATCGTGCCGCTGCTGTTTTTGGCGCTGTTGCATCTGTTCACCACGATCGTGCGGGCACTGGCCGTCGAACGGGGCCGCTACAACGAGGTGGTGCACGACGCGCACCTGACTGTCCACGAAGAGCAGCACGCGACTGCACACGAGGCGCCTGAGGTTCACGACCCTGCGGAGGATGCACTCGTCGGGCACGACGTGCAGTACCCCGGTGCACGCGTGCGCACCGATGCCTCTGCCGTTGCCGCACCGCCTGCAACGGTGCAGCCGCAAGGCACCGGGCGCCACGGCGAAGAGGCACCGGGGGAGGCCGTCGTGCAGGCCCCCGCTCCTGTCGAGGCACCCTTTGAGCCGAACCTTGCGCCGACCTCCGGTGGCTACCCGCAGACCGTCGACGGCCTGCGCGAGTTCCTGGCCGGGTGCACGCTGCGCAGTGAGGAGAAGGAGGTGGCGACGATCCTGCTGGACCGCCCGCAGCTGACCTATGCGCAGGTGGCCGTCGAACTGGAGGACACCCCGTCCCCGTCCACGGTGTGCCGGCGCTGGCAGCGCTTCAAGAACGCCGCCTACGCCGAGGGCTTCGAGATCCCGCCGGTGGTGCCGCTTCCGCTCGACGCGGTCACCGCCCGCGAGGAGCAGCTGGTGTCGGTGTGACCAGGCAGCCGGGGCTTCACGCCAGGCCGTGCGGGTAGGTGCCCGGAGCACCGAACGAACCGTGGCCCGGCGAGGCGCGCGGAGTGGGGGCGGAGAAAACAGTGACGCCAGGACGGCGCTTCCCCCGCCGTCCCGGCGTCGAGTCCCACCCTAGCAGGACTGTTCGAACACGTGTTCCCATTGGCGGGAAAGTAGTGCAACCATCATGGATGTGGCCCTGCAGGAGCGAGCACCGACGAGCTGCCCCGCCGGCCATCGCCTTACCCCGAACGGGGTCCTGGTCGGCTGGATCCCGTGTGACTGCACCCCCGGAGCGACCGGTCACCGTACCTGGACGTGCGGCAATTAGGCGGAATTGCATCTGATGAGGCGCGGCGTCCACGGAGGTGAAGAGTTCGGGATCCAGGCAGGTTTCCGTGACCACCCATGTCACGGAGCCGGGCCAGCGCGAATGGCCTCATACGCGACCGCGGCGCCAGGTCCATACGCACCAAGCAACGGCTGCTACCGACACCGCCGGCAACACTCGACTCATCCGCCGCCAGGTGGTGATCCGGTGGTACTGCTCGCTGGATAGAAACTCTCCTGCGGGAGTACGTGGAGCGGACAGGTCCCACCACAGGCTCCCCGACCCACTCACAACTTGAGGCCATAGTGTGAAGGAGCCGATCGACGCGGCGACTGCAAGGCAGGTGACCGGCAATGCCACCCAGAACCACGGAAATCCCGCCGTGTGTCCGCGGGAGGAGCGTCGCGACAGGACCCCACCAGCAACCAACGCGGTCACCCCTAACGCGAAGATCATCAGCCACACCACAGAGCGACACTACCTGCAGGGCTTCTTTCAGGGCCGATGTCCGAAAGTCGCCGGTGCCGATGGACACTCCCGAAAGCAGGTCGATGCGCCAGGACTTCAGCCAAAATTCAGATGCAACATTGTTGCATCTGATACAACGGAGGCATGTCTCCCTCGCGGGAAGATCCACCGAAGGCGAGTGTGCCCCTGATTCTGGCAGACAATGTGCTGCATCTGGACCCGGAGACGGCGGTGTTCGAGTCGATGCTCTCGGGATGGCAGGACCAGCAACGCGCTCGTTTTCTGCGTACCGCGACGATCGAGCAGCGGGTGTCGGTGATCCGCCGCTTCTGCGCGTTCAGCGGCTTGTATCCGTGGCAGTGGACGCCCGCCGAATCCGAGGCATGGTTCGCCGATCTGGCCTCCGGCCTGCAACCGAGGTCGTTTGCGACCGTCCGTGGGTATCAGATTTCGCTGCGCATGTTCTGCGGCTACGTCACCGATTCTCGGTACGGCTGGGAGAAGGTGTGCGCCGACCGGTTCGGGGCCGTCCCGGTTCAGGTTCTGCACGAGTGGAACACCGTCAGCCACATCGGGGTGTTCGAAGGCCGCCCGGGCCGGCGGGCGTTGACCTACGACGAAGTGCAAGTGCTGTTCGACACCGCCGACGGGGAGGTCGAGCGGATCCGGAACCTGCGGCGTAAGGGTGCGTTGCCGGCGTTGCGCAACGCAGCGCTGCTCAAGACGGTCTACGCCTTCGGGTTGCGTCGGAGCGAGGCAGTGGGGCTGGATCTGGCCGATCTGCGGGTCAATCCGAACGCCCGCGACTACGGCCGCCTCGGTGGTGTCTATGTCCGGTGGGCGAAATCGACGCGGGGCAATCCGCCGAAGCGGCGCACGGTGCTGACCGTGCCGGAGATGGACTGGGTGGTCGAGAGCCTCGATCACTATCTGGATCGGGTGCGCCCCTTGTTCGGGGCCGCCGCTCATCCGGCGGTGTGGCTGACCGAGCGGTGTGGACGGATCTCGGTTCGGGCCGCCAACGAGGCCTTCAGCGATGTGCGCGATGCCGCCGGGCTGCCGCAGGAACTCGATCTGCATTCCCTGCGGCACTCTTACATCACGCATCTGATCGAGTTCGGGTATCCGGAGCGGTTCGTGCAGGACCAGGTGGGCCACAGTTATGCGAGCACCACCGCGCTCTACACCCATGTGTCGGACGAGTACCGCAACCGGTTGGTGCGCCGGGCCCTGACGAACCGAGATCTGGGCCTGTGGGAAGGAGCGACGTGATCAAGAAGATGGGATACCAGTGGCATCTACGCCGTCTGATGGCCGAGCGCGGCATGTTCCAGACGACGGATCTGAGTGCCCCGTTGGCCGAACGTGGTATCACCCTGTCCCGGGAACAGTTGTGGCGCCTGGTCAGCCAGCCGCCCCAACGACTCTCGCTGGACGTGCTCGCCGCGTTGTGCGACATCCTCGACTGCGGCCCCGGTGATCTCATCGAGGTCCGCGCGGAGAACACGGTGGTGCGCAAGAGCGGCACCGGCCCCACCGGCCCGGCACCGGCAGTGCGGCGCACCACGATCCGCCGGCCCCACCCGAAGGCGTAGGCGTGGGCCGGCGCCGGGTCGACGACGCCCGCCGAGATCTGCGCGAACGTCTGCTCCACGAGGTGGTGACGCTGACCGCAGCCGAACTCGAGGCGGTCATCGCCGAGGCCCGTGTCGACATGCCCCGAACCGTGCACCAGCTCGACCGCTATCTCCGCGAGAACCCCGAGGGGCTCGTCGCTCCCGACGAGTTCTGCCCGGCCGGCCTCATGCGACTGACCCATGTCCTGGTGCGACACGGCCATGCGGTCTCCCCACCGGCGTGTCCGCGCTGCCATCGCCGGGTGCTGCTGCCGCACCAGCGCCCCGAAGGGCGGGTCTGCGAGAACTGCCGCACCATCGACCGCCCCCGCATCACCTGCACCGGCTGCGGCCGCACCGCACCCCCGGCCGCGCACTACGGCGACGACCGACTGTGCCGCCGTTGCTACCGCACCGATCCGCGCTCCCGCCGCGCATGCTCGCGCTGCGGCCGCACCCGCATGCTCGAACACCGCACCGCCGACGGCCGTGCCCTGTGTGCGCGCTGCGCTCCACGGCCACACCACATCTGCATCGACTGCGGCCGCAGCCGACCGGCCCAAACGGTGCTCGATGCCGGTCCGGTGTGCGCCGCCTGCTACCGCCGACACCGACCACGCCGACCATGCGGCCGGTGCGGCGCCGAGGCGATCATCGTCGCCCGCGCCGACAGCACCCACCCCGACATGTGCGCACCCTGTTGGCAGGCAACCAGCCGCCCACCCCGGCAGCGCAAGTCGGCACCCTCTCGTCGAACCCCACCACCCGAGCCCCGCGAAGCCCGTCGGCCCGGATCCTCGGCACATCCCGCGCCCTGCTGTCTGTGCGCGCAGACCCGGCGAGTGACCGCGTACTGGCCCATCGGGCCGGTCTGCCGATCCTGCTACACCCGCAGGCAAGAACACCCGGCGCGGTGCGCACGGTGCCACGAGAGTCGGGTCCTGATCGCCCATTCCGACTCCGGTGACGATCTCTGCGGGCCCTGCAGCGGCAGCTCGTTCGACTATCGATGCCGTCGTTGCGGAGAAGGCGGCCGGGTCTACACCGCAGGGCACTGTTTCCGGTGCTGCGTCGACACCCGGTTACAGCAGGTCCTCGGCGCAGACCGCGGCATCGTTCCCGAGCAATTGGCACCTCTCGCCCAGGCGCTCCTGGCCGCCGTCAAACCCCGCAGTGTCCTGGTCTGGCTGCGGACGAGTTCCGCGGCGCAGCTGCTGTCCCAACTCGAGGCCCCGATCACCCACGCTGCGCTCGACGCCTTACCGCCCGGTCGTGACGTGCATTTCCTCCGCGCCATGCTCGTCCAGGCCGGTGTGTTACCGGAGCGACTCGAATATCTCGACCGTGTCGTTCCGTGGCTCGACGCGCAACTGGCCTCGCACAACGACGCGCACGCCCGACTGGTGCGGCCCTACGCCCAGTGGCACCTTCTGCACCGAGCCCGTCTTCGGGCCCGCCGCCGGGGCGGAGGGGACAGCGCCGACGCTGCCTACCGCCTGCGCTACTCCCTGCGGGTCACCCTGGAGTTTCTCACGTGGCTCGACCACCATCAGATCGCGATCGACTCACTGACCCAACACCAGCTCGACGGCTGGCTCGTCGGAGGAAACGGCTCCCGTCGATACCACGTGCGTGGCTTTCTCAGATGGGCAATCGACAAGAACCTCGCCCCCGGCGTTCTGGACGTTCCCGCTCCGAAAGTCGGCCAGCCGAAGCACTTCCTCGACAGTGCCGACCATGACCGGCAACTACGCCGTTGCCTTCACGACCCCGGTATCCCCACCGATGTCCGTGCCGCCGGCGCCCTGATCCTGTTGTTCGGGCTCCGCATGGCCGAACTGCTCACCCTTCGGAAGGATCAAGTCCGTGTCCGCGCCGGTGACCATTACCTTCACCTGGGCCACCACGAACTGCTCCTGCCTCCGGCAGTGGCCGCGCTCCTGGGCGACCTTCCCCGCACGGACACCAACCGCTCTGTCCTGGTGCCCACCGACCACGCCACGGTGCTGCTCTTTCCCGGTTTCCACGGCACCCGGCCGCCCGCCACCACCACGTTCGGTGCGCGCCTGCTCCACCACGGCATCACCCCTCTGCCCGGTCGCAATACCGCGCTGGCTACCCTCGCGGCCGACCTCCCCGCCGCCGTGCTCGCCGATCTTCTCGGGCTCCACCCTCGGACCGCCGTGCGGTGGGTCCGCATCGCCAAACGCGACTGGCACACGTACCTCGCTCAACGTCGAGCCGACATGACCCCGCACGAGAACGGCAGCCCACCGGCGGGATAACCCACCCTCGCCCGCCATCGCGGACGGCATCGATGCAGACCAGATCCGCCCGGTCGGATGCGGCGGTTCGGACATGCGTCTCGTCGAACTCGTGCAGCCGATCCGCGAACCCGCCGAGCTCGATGTCGAATAGCGCACATCGGAATAGGTGCCTACCGCCAGGCATCTGCGAGGTCACCATCGGCTCACCGCCCCATGTCGGGCCGCCGCGGCCGGGCGTGCGATGGTCCTGAGAGAAGGTGAGCGCCCCGGTGCGTTGGGTGCCGGGGCGCTCACCGGGCAGCGTACGACGCCGGTCCGACATCCCGTCCCGGCGTGGGAGGCGACGTTGGTTCCGTGGGGCGTTGGTTCTGTGTATTGTCGCCAGGTCGCGCACGGTCCCCTCCAACGTGCGGGCCCGCGTGCCCCGGCGCTTTACCCCCCGCCGCCGGGGCACCGGCCTACCTGGAGGATGTAGCGCCCCCGGGGCGGATGGTGGCTCGCGGCGATGGTGGTGCCTCGTCGTGTCGAGCATCCCTAGGGTCTGCGTAGTGCGGTGGCCGGTGTCACGGCGATGGTCCGGATCTTGTAGTCGCAGTTGAAGGCGTGGTCCCTCGACGGTGGGGGAGTGGCCCGCTATCGTCGAGGGTGTCCTGGCGAAGAGTCAGGAAAGTGAGGCCGGGAGCCCGCACGTTTTGCGTGGTCGCCCGGCCTTTGCGCTTCTCTACGGCACCCGGTGCACGGTGACCAGCGAGTCGATCGCGCGCCGCAGCTGCCCGCCCGCGGTGTAGGCGTAGGCGATCAGGTCCGCGGCCCCCAGCAACTCGTGCGCGTGCGGACGGTCCACCATCGCCCGGACCGTCTCGAGCGCCCCGACCCGGGCGAGAGCGCCGGTGAGCGCCGCGAGATCCTGCTTGTCCTGGGCACACGATTCGACCAGGATGCGGCGCGCTCCGAGCTCGGCGCTGTGCACCGCCAATGCGGCCAGCAACTGGCCGGGGACCTGACGGTGCGGGCGACCGGAGATCGGGCGGTGAACAGGTGGGCCTGCCGGATCTTCCGGTGTGCGGGCGAAGGGCGCCACGATCCGCCGCCGATTCTCGGGGCGCTCGTCGCGGCGGTGCAGCCGGTCGGCGGTTGTGCGGCCTCGAGCGTCCGCATCGTTGTGCGGGCCGCAGCCAGATCCTCGGAAACCGCCACCACCGCGCAGAGCAGATAGTCCTTCGTCTTCGCCTCGTCGACGAAGATCTCCCCGGTCGGCATCGCACCTTCTTCCTCCGGTATCCGGCCCACGGCATTGTCGCCGATCCCGTCGCCGATCACCGCGGCCCCTCCTGCCTCCGTATCCGCCGGTGGTCCGCGACCTACCCGGTCCGGACCGGCTTCCGCCGAGGCCCGCTGCGCCGTGACGGTTCTGTCGGCACGGCCCACGCACGGCTCCTCCTACCTGGCCCGGAGCCTTCTCGGCGCGCCTGCCGGAGAATCCGTGCCACCTCGGCTACCGTCGCGGCAGCGCACGAGTTGAGGGGCGAGAGCGCCCCCGATCATCGAGGGGGCGCCCGGCATGGAGATGGACGAACAGCTGCACCAGTGGGCGTGGCAGCTGCGCCACGACGGCCACGACTGGAGCGAGGTCGCCACCGAACTCGGCTGCACCGAAGACCTCGCCCGCGCCATGGCCGACCGGCACCGCCGCGACACCGAAACCCAGGCCCAGGCCGCCCAGTTCTCCCTGTTCGACCTGTAACCCCCGGCCGGATCGGGCGCCCCCGTGGGGCGGCCATCCGCGACGCCCCATCCGGGCCGTAGACGACGTCGGTCCGCGCACCGCCGTCCGCAGTGGAACCGGCGTGTACCGCCCCACCGAAAGGGACCGGGTCCGCGCCGATCGGAGAACGCCGCGAGTACTGCCACTCGCTGCACGGCGCAGCCCGCGCGTGCACGACGCCCAGGTCTTTGGACAAAGATCTCCGGCCGGGCCGGGCCGGGTCGGGCCGCCGCGGTGCCGCCGAACGCTGCCCGGTCGGCGGTTTGCAGGAATGTAGCTCCGGCCTGTTCTTTCGAGGTAGCGGTCGGCGGACCGCTGCGGCCCCGGCACCGATTCGGGCGTTGTAGCGCTATAACGCTGGAGGACGGAGGCCTCCCGGCCTCGCGCCGCGGCCTGATGCCAGGATCTCCGGCCCCGCTGCCCATGTCCTCAGACGGTGCCCGGTCGTGCGGTCCGGCCCCTGTCGGACGAGGCCGCCCGCCCCGGGGGAACGAGACCTGCCGCCGGGCCGTCACCGCTCGGCACACCCCAGCCGCACCGGCACAGCACAGCACAGGGGAGAGGTTCGGCCGGCTGAACCGCCGGCACCACCCCCGCCCGCCCCCCGCCGGAGGGAATACGGGGGCGGCCTGGCGGGTGCGCACGGGCAGCTGCGACCGCGATCGCGCTGCGCGCATCGGCGCGCTCCGCCGACATGGGTGTCGTCGACCTCGGGCGTGGTCCTTGGTGCGCCTGCGGCGCACACCGAGTCGAGCTGTAGGGTCTCGCTGCCGGTGGCATCTTGAGACGCGACGACCTGCCGACATGTCACTTGTCTCACGGAATGGCCACCGCAGTTTGTCTCAATTCCCTGACATTTCTTCAGCGATCAGGAAGCGGGCCGTGCCGATGCCCCGCAGCGGCGGGCGATCAGTACGCCCCCTGCCCGCCCATACCAGGAGCGGTTGGCCATCCAGGAAGGCAATCTCACCCAAATGGCCAATTGGCCACCGAGTGGCCATCTCGCGTGAGATTCGGCCACAGGTCTCGAGACCCTACATCGATGTAGGGTCTCGCTGCCAATGACATTTCGAGACGCCGTGAACTGCGCGTTCATTTCGGGTCTCACGGTATGGCCACCGCGATCTGTCTCAACCTAATGGCATTTCTTCAGCGGACACTTTGCTCCCTGCCCCGTTTGAGGCCCCGAAAGCAAAATCATCACCGGACGGGGCTATCGGGTTTGTGCTGGTCAGCGAGTTCCGATCAAGGACCGGTTTCCGGGACGTGCCGGTGCGGGTTCCACAATCGGCATCATCGCCCAACCTTGCGAACAGTGAAGTCCTGGCCGCCGCCATGGCATCCCGGATTCTTCATCACCTGCGTATCGATGGCCAGCTAAGAAGAGCATCGGTGCACCACGCCTTGAGGGCGTTGACAATGCCTGCACCGTCGGCGGAGCGTTGAGCAGAGAACTCGTGACCCGATCTGTCACTGCCGGTGAGTAGGTGAGAAGCGTGGACGCAACCAATCCTCCACCGCTGGTCGTCGTGCCGCCGGGGACCAGCCAGACTGGTGACCTGGGCCCAATTGGGGTCGAATTCAAGCTCTGGGGCCGCGACACCGGTGGGGCGTTGTCGGTCGTCGAGCACCCGTTTCCGGTCGGTGCGCTGGTGCCGCCGCATCTGCATACGCGGGAGGACGAATTCATCGGCATAGACGCAGCGGTGGCTCGACAACGTCGCAGAATGCCCGTCTTGCAGCCACTCCGTACGCCGATCGGCCAAGCGGATCGGATAGAGCCCCGTGGAGTGGTGTAAATCGTTGAGCGCGTGGCGCTGTGATTCCGGTGATCATACCGTAAGGGCGGTGGATTCCTCCTTCTTCGCGGGGATGTCGGCGTGCCCGGCTGAGGATTCCGGCTCGGGTGCGCGCAGTTGTGCCATCGATTCCTCGGATAGGTAGCGGCGGTCACCGACCTGCCATTCCTCGTGGGTTTCGATGAGCACACAGGTCGCCAACCGGAGCAGCGCCGCGGGGTTGGGGAAGATCCCCACCACGTCGGTGCGGCGCTTGACCTCCCGATTGAGGCGTTCGAGGGGGTTGGTCGACCACACCTTGCACCAGTGCGGTTTGGGGAAGTCCGCGAACGCGGTGATCTGCTCCTTGCAGTCGGTCAACATCGTTGCCACCGCGGGAAACTGGGGTTCGAGCATGACCGCGACGGTGTCCACCTGTTGCCGCACATCTTTCCCGGTGGGTTGGCTGAAGATGGTGCAGATGGCGGCGGCGACCATCTCCGCCTGCCCCTTGGGGACACGGGCGAGAACGTTGCGCAGGAAGTGCACCCGACACCTCTGCCACGCCACCCCGAGCAACACGGTGTCGATCGCGGCCCGTAGACCGCTGTGGTGGTCGGAGATGACCAGCTGAACCCCATGCAGGCCGCGTGCACGCAGACTCCGCAGGAACTCGGCCCAGAACGCCTCGGTCTCGCTGTCCCCGACCGCGCAGCCCAGGACCTCGCGTCGCCCGTCGGCGGCCACTCCGGTGGCGATCACCACCGCCTGTGAGACCACCGCAGCTCCTCGCCCGCCGCGCCTGACACCGGCACGGGCCTTGCAGTAGGTGGCGTCGAGGAACACGTACGGAAACTCCTGTCCACCCAGCTCACGGGTGTTGAAGGCGGGCACCTCCTCGTCCAGGTCGGCGCAGATCCGCGAGACCTCGGACTTGGAGATTCCGGTGTCCGATCCGAGAGCGGTGACGAGGTCGTCGACCTTGCGGGTCGACACCCCGTGCACGTAGGCCTCCATGATCACCGCGTGCAGTGCACGGTCGACGCGCCGGCGGGGCTCGAGCAGCGACGGGAAGAACGATCCGGACCGCAGCTTGGCGATCTTGACGTCCAGGTCGCCGCTGATGGTGGTGACCGTCTTCGTTCGGGTGCCGTTGCGGCTGGTGGTGCGCTCGTCGGTGCGTTGGTAGCGGTCGGCGCCGATGTGGGCGGTGGTCTCGGCCTCGATCAGTGCCTGCAGGATCGTGGTCAGCAATGTCCGCATCACGTCGCCGCCGTCGCCGGTGCGCAGTGACTCGGTCAGGGCGAGTAGGGCAGACTGGTCCAGGGCCATCGCGTGGCTCCTCTCGTGGAAACTTTGGTCGGTTTCTCACAGAGCCTCACGCGGTGGCCCGTCCTCATGAGGGACCGACACGCCGGTCACCCTCGGGCCTTCCGGATTTACACCACCCGAGGGGACTCAAACAGCGGATCGTTGAGCGGGTCTTATTTCGAAGCGCCCGACCCGATGTCGGCATCGATCTCAATCGTTACGTACCGGCGGGCGGGGCGCACCCATCGTTTGCCGGGTCAGCCCTTCTAGGACGCTGTGCGCATAGATTCGGTCCGGCAACGGACGGCGAGTGTCGAGAGTTTTTTGTTGGTGGTTGTGTCCTGCGGCTTCGAGTCTGTTGTGGTACTCATTCATCCCGATTCCGAATGCCGCGTGGATCCTCGCGGCGGGCGGCCCGCCGATCGGATACCAGAGGATCGAAATATCAAGGATGTCGTCGTCGGTGAGCTGCCAGGTCATCGGGCCGTCCTTTCACACTGCGGTAATAGCCACGTGTCGTCTCATGCGGCGATTCGGGAGTAGGTCCCTGCGTGCGTTTTTCGCGACCAATCAGGAACACTTCCACTGGGCCGCCCGTGGTGGCCCGACATCGTCGGGTCCCGGGCAGATGTCCACACCGCAGCGCCAGCTGCCTGCAGCTTGCGCGCTAATCCGACTGCAGTAGCTTCTCAGCGGTGTGTGCGGCGTCGAACGCCGCCTTGACGAGTTGCTCTTTCGACCGCGCGAATCGGCTTGAGGGACTTGAGACCGTGTAGGCGGCAAAGATGCGGTCCTCGAGGAGGATTGGGACGGCGACGCAGGAGACATCGTCGGAAAATTCTTCCAGATCGGTGGAGTAGCCACGCTCTCTGATCAGGTCGAAGTCGTGCTGGAGCTCGGGAAGTGCGGTAATGGTGCGCGGCGTGAGCGCTTCGCGAGGATGTTCTTGGAGGTATCGATCTCGGAGGCCGGGGCGAGCGTAGGCGAGGAGCAGCTTGCCCGATGCGCGCGCGTGGGCGTGACCGTAGGAGCCGCGCTGGAGTTCCATGACGCGGACGGCATGGCTTCCTTCCGCGGTGGCCACGACCTCGATCTCGCCGTTTCGCCACGCGCTGAGATAGGCACTTTCGCCGGTGGCCATCGCGAGTTCCTTGAGCGGTTCTTCCAGGATGTCGACGGGCTCACCCTGTTCCAGATATGCATCGGACAGCAACCCGATGGTAGGTCCGAGTCGATAACCCAGACTGCGGTTCTTGACGAGCACCCCTTCGGTCACGAGCGTGTTCAGCAGGTGGTACGTCGTGGGCAGCGGTGTGGACATGTTCTCCGCCAGCGTCTTCGCTGTGACCGGCTCGGAAGCCGACGCGATGAACCTGAGGGCGCTGAACGCCTTCCGGACGGACGCGATCAGCGGGCTTCGTTTCTCCACCATCTCCATTTTTTATCTCAATAAGAGAAGATTTTCAAGTTGGCGATAGAATCTACCGAAGGTGAGCGTGGCCCGCGATCCCGCCCCTCGGTCCATCCTGACGTCATAGATCACGTATTTGTCGCATAGCGATAATTGACATCTTATTGCGATAAGAGTTCAATGGCGCACGGTCGTCGCTCGATGTGCCCCAGCGCACACAGGCGGTGTCGGAGGGTTCAGGTCACCGGTCGACGACCTCGACATCCTCCGAAGCGAGCCGGATCAATGAGCCAGAAGGGAGCGGCCGAACATGCCGCATGCCACGTCCATATTCCACACGGGACTGTCAGTCCAAGATCTCGACGCGTCGCTCGTGTTCAAGGTCGAAGGGCTCGGTCCCGAACTTCGCCATCGTCGGACTCGAGGCAACGAGCACGTCTGCGCCTCGGTCGGATCCGACAACGCGCGGGTCCGCATCGACCAGTTGCCTTTCCCTGACCAGCGTCAACCCTCGTCGAGCGGGCACGAGCACGTCATCGACACACTGCAGGAGGTCTCGAGATGAGTGCGGATGCATTGGTAAGTCCCCAGGAGCGCGCGGCGCTGTTGGCCAAGGTGACTCGGCGACTCATGCCGCTGCTGGTCGGCATGTACATCCTGTCGTTCCTCAATCGCAGCAACATCGGCATCGCCAAGCCTGACCTCGAGGCGGATCTGGGAATCGGGGCAGCCGCCTACGGTCTCGGCGCGGGACTGTTCTTTCTGGCATACGCACTGTGCGAGGTGCCCAGCAACCTGATCATGCATCGGGTTGGGGCTCGGCGCTGGATGGCTCGGATCATGGTCAGCTGGGGTGCGATCTCGACGGCCACGTTCTGGGTCCAAGGTGAGTGGAGCTTCTATGCACTGCGCTTCCTGCTGGGGATCGCCGAAGCGGGTCTGTTCCCGGGCGTCATGCTGTACCTCACCTATTGGTTCCCGAAGGCCGAACGTGCCCGCGCCATGGGGATCTTCCTACTCGGTGCCGCAGCTGCACTCATCTTCGGTCCGATATTCGGTGGTTTCATCCTTGATCTGGAAGGCGTTCTCGGTCTTCACGGGTGGCAGTGGCTGTTCCTCAGCGAAGGCATCCCCACCATTCTCGTCGGCATCTACGTATTTTTCGTCCTTCCCGACAAGCCTGGCGACGCAACGTGGCTCACGGACAACGAGCGGCGGCAGATCGAAGGCTTGATCGAATTCGACAATGAGGGTGGCGAGCACCGGCACGTCTTCTCGTTGCGCGCGATGATCAAGAATCGACTCGTCGTTCTCGTCGCACTGACCTACTTCACGCACCAGCTCTGCATCTACGCTGTCACGTTCTTCTTCCCCGGAATCATTGCGCAGACCTTTCCTGGTATCTCGAACGTCTCACTCGGTCTTCTTGCCGGGATCCCCTGGGTTGCCGCAGCCATCGGTGCTCTGACCATCCCTCGGCTCGCCAATCGTTTCGGATCATGGACGAAGGTCATGTTGCCGGCCTTCTTCGCCATTCCGCTCGGCCTGGTGGTCGCGGCGGCGACGGGCCCGATCGGAGGCATTCTGGGGATGACGCTCGCCGCGTCGGTGTTCTTCGGTGTTCAACCGTTGTTGTTCTCGCTGCCGTCACTGCGTTTGGCCGGAACTGCGCTCGCAGGCGGGCTCGCGCTCATCAACAGCATCGGGCTGACCGGCGGATTCATCGGTCCGTACGCCATGGGCTTGATCGAAGAAACTACCGGCAGCAGCGATCCCGGGCTCTACCTGCTCGCAGGCTTCGGCGCCCTCGGCTGCATCGGGTCGAGTCTTCTGCACCGCATGCTCACGCGCACCGGTGAGCAGGCTGCTGTCCTGAGGGCGGCTCAGCCGGCCAGTGGGGTGGTCCACGGTGGCACGCGGGCCTCGGTAAGCGAGAGCGCCGAGCGTGTCGGCAATTCCGATGTAGTGGGCTAACGCTGCGCCGACCTTGGCAGCTACCCGCGAGCGGTCGGGAAGATCCGGAAAACCCTGGACGCGGACATGACAATCGAAGTACGGCATGACCGCGACAGCGGCAGGACTGGAGGCACCGACATGAACAGCAGACCCGAGACACTGCACGTGGTCAGCGAAGGGCACGGATTCCTCGAGGCGCCCCGGTGGCATCAGGGGAGGCTCTACGTTTCTGACTTCTTCGCTCACCAGGTATTGAGTTTCGACGGTGGCGGAGTCCGGCGGGTGGTCTGCGAAGTCCCTGGGCAGCCCTCAGGACTTGGATGGACCCCGGACGGGGACCTGCTCGTCGTGTCGATGCTCGACCGGAAACTGCTCCGTCTGAGCGCTGAGGGTTTAGTAGAGGTGGCCGATCTGAGCCCCCATATGCCGTGGCACGCCAACGACATGGCCGTCGACGAGGTGGGGCGTTGCTTCGTGGGCAACTTCGGCTGGGACGAATCGACCATTCCGACCATCTCACCGACAGTGCTCGTCCGGGTGGACCCGGACGGCACCACCGAGGTCGCTGCCGAGGACTTGGTCTTCCCCAACGGGATCGTGATCACCCCTGACCAGAGGACACTGCTGGTCGCCGAGACATTCGCCGCTCGGATCACCGCCTTCGACCTGGGGTCAGACGGTGCTCTGACCGCCCGCCGGACCTGGGCCGACTTCAGCCGAGGAGAGCACTTTGACACCGTGGGACAGGCGCTCGACTCCGGGGTATGCCTTCCGGACGGCATAGCGCTGAACAGGGACGGGACGTTGTGGGTGGCCGATGCCGCCCGGCAAGGTGCGCTACGGGTGGCCGAGGGCGGCGAGGTGATCGAGCGGATTTCCCTGGACGATCAGACAGCCTTTTCCGTTGCCGTCGGAGACAACCCGGACACCCTCTTTCTGTGTGCGGGTCTTCCCTATGGGCAGGGTGATCCCCGCTCCGTCTGGCAGTCGCGCCTGTATGCGGTACCGCTGGCCGACAACTAGCGAACCGTGCCGTGGCGATTGTCGCAGGACGGCTTCGCCGGTCGTTGGACCAACGACCGGCGGGCCGCCGCAAGGTTCTGGCCTTGGGGAGGGTTTCTACCGTGGTCGTTTACCGAGATATCGGTCAAACGCACCAAGATGCGGAAAACCGCCGTCAACGGCGGGTGAAATGACCACGTGTCGAATCCCAAGGTCAACTGCTGGTTCCACCCTTGTTACGGCTGGTCCGAGCGTTGCCGGCCGGGTTAGACGAACACAGTGACGGTGCTCGGCAGCGACGACGCCGACCTCTGGCGCCGACACCGATACGGCATCGTGTGAAACGCCGGAGCACACCCGAACTGAGGGAATCTCGGCGCGAACTTGAAAACTGTCGGACTCGGCACCACTGGCCGTGCGGTGCCCACGGTCAATCTGGAGTTCGTAATGTTCTGCAAGGGTCTCGAGGAGGTGCCGGGTCGGGGCGGCATAGCGGCTCGAGGTGCCCGGGGCTGATGCCGAACACTGCGGCGAGGTGGAGTAGGTGTGGGCCGTGCGTTCGCGTGCCGTGCTCGTCCAGTCGTGCGCGTTCAGGGAGGCAGTAACGGTGCGTCCGGGCGAAGAACGGCTGCTGGCTGCGTACTCGACACCGAAACGGTTCGGAGACTGCGGTTTCCCGGCGGCTTTGGCGAGTGGGAAGAGTGGGACGGCGTCTTCGCTTCGAGCCGCGTCTTGATAGCGACTTGCCGTCCCTGTTCGCGCGTCCCGCTGAGGGCGAGGCGATGCTCGGGCTCGGCGAGGTGGTGGCGATCAGCATGCCGGTCTGGTCGCGGCGTTGCGGCGCTCGTTCCAGGGGTCGGGGCACCAGCGGAGTCGGGTGCATTTCGCGTGAAACCTGTTGGCGCACGTACCCAAGCAGAGCCCGCGGCGGGCACATTCCCGAACGAGGCGGCCGTGATCCGACTCGTCGGTGCGGTCCTGGCCGCACGACGACTGGCAGTCCCGGCAAGCGCCCAACCTCTCCGACGGGTCCAGGGCGCTGCTGGATCCCAGCGGCGATACTGGGAACGCCGCCGCGATCAACCGGGCGAGTAGGCACCGAGGATTCGACCTCCAAGCCCACCACCCCCACGGGGCTTATCTCGTGGCACACCGGTTTACCACCCCGACGGGCGATCCGTCGGGGTGGTGGCTCGGCCTCCGAGACTCACAGGCATGGTGGCTTCCCGCCGAGATTCCAGCGAACGCACGCCGACCTGCGACTTCCAGTGGCGCCCGTGCCTCTCCAGACACCAGGGGCGGTGTTGCCGCCCAATCTACCCGTGGTGTCTGGAGTTCGGCGGGTCTCAGATCAGTTCGGAGGCGAACTCGGCGCCCTCGAGATTCGCCTTGATGGCGGTGAGGAAGCGGGCCGCGTCTGCGCCGTCGATGAGTCGGTGGTCGTAGGTCAGTGCGAGATAGACCATTGACCGGATCTCAACGGACTTGTCCCCGGCCGCATTCTTGACGACCATCGGTCGGTCGACGACGGCGCCTGTACCCAGGATGGCCACTTGCGGCTGGTTGATGATCGGTGTGTCGAAGAGCGCTCCCCGCGAGCCCGTATTGGTCAGGGTGAAGGTTCCACCGGTCAGCTCGTCAGCGGTCAGGGTGTTGGCCCGTGCACGGTGGGCCAGGTCCGCGGTCGCCTGGGCGACGCCCGCCAGATCGAGAGTGCCGGCGTTGCGGATCACCGGCGCGAGGAGACCTCGGTCGGTGTCGGTGGCCATGCTCAGATGAAGGTCGGCGTGGTAGGTCACGGTCTTGGCGTCCTGGTCGAGCGATGCATTGAACGCGGGGAATTTCGTCAGAGCGTCGACCGCGGCACGGACGAAGAAGGGAGTGTAGGAGAGCTTCACCCCGGTACGGTTCACGAAGTTGGTGCCGTATTTGGCACGCAGCGCCCCGATTTCGGTGACGTCGACCTCGATGACGGTGGTGAGCTGCGCTGAGGTGTGCAGTGATTCGACCATCCGGGTGGCGATGACCGACCGCAGCCGGGTGAGCTTCTCGGTGCGATCGGTGCGCTGCGCGGCGCCCGAGGCCGATGTCGCCGTGCCAGGCAGGTCCGAGAGGCGGATCCGGCCGTTGTGCCCGGTGCCGGTGAGGGTGTCGACCTCGAGTGCGTGCTGTTCGGTTTTGAGCTTGATCAGGGGGCTGAGGTAGGTGTTCGGGGACACGGGGGCGGGGAGGCGTGGCTGGGTTTTGTTCTTCTCAGCGAAGGCCAGCACATCGGATTTGCGGATCCGGTCTCCGATTCCGGATCCGACGACCTGGTGGAGATCGACACCGAGCTCGACGGCCATGCGGCGCACCAGGGGGGTGACGTAGGGAGTGGTGTTCTTGTCCGTTGCCTTGACCTGATCGTGGTCGGGCGCAGCAGCTGCGGCCGGGACCGGTACCGCGGTCACGGCGGTGGTCGTGTCCGGTGCGTCGTCGATCATGGCGAGTTCTGTCCCGATCGCGAGGGTATCGCCCTCCTGGGCGATGATCTTCGTCAGGATTCCGGCAGCAGGCGCTGGGATCTCGGTATCGACCTTGTCGGTGGACACTTCGAGGAGGGGTTCCTGCACCTCGATCCGATCGCCTTCGGTTTTGAGCCAGCGGCTGATCGTTCCCTCGGTGACGCTGTCACCGAGGTCGGGCAAGGTCACTGAGACCGGCATGGGTACGTCCTTAGCAGGTAGGCGCCGCCTCGAGGCAGCGCTCGCCCCGGACGATCCGTCCGGATCGCTGGGATGGGGCGCGGTGGGATGAATGGTGATCGACATCAACGGAAACAGCGGCAGCGATGCGAGTAGCCGGTGGAGGTCGGATTCGCTGTCAGCTCTCCACAGTCCCCAGTTGGCCCATCGCCCGGGGACGCGCCACAGCCGGCGCACGGCGCCGGCTGTGGCGAGCTCCGTGGCACGCCGGGCTTCGTGCTCGCGTAGCCGCTGGAGGGTGTTCTGGTCTATCTCGGGGGGAACGGTGAACTCGATCTGGACCAGAAACTCAGTCATGTCTTCGTCCGGGAAGGTCGCGTCCAGGTGGTCAGCGGGGAGCCGGCAGGGCCATGAGCTTGCGGCCGGAATCGACGATGTCGGCGACAGCGGGCAGAACGGCAGCCTGCAGAGCGGGGGCGGACGGCATTCGCAGATCCTTCAGACCCAGACGCTGCACCGGCCCGCGGAGAACGTCGAAGTGCCGTTCGCTGATGTGCGCGGCGATCTCGGCGCCGAAACCGCCGGTCAGGTTGGCTTCGTGCACGACGATCACGCGGCCGCCGGTGGACTTGACGACCTCGGCGATCGCCGCATCGTCGAGAGGGCGCAGCCACCGCAGATCGAGTACCGTGGCGTTGATTCCGGCACTGGCGAGTTCGTCGGCCGCCGCGAGGGCCTGATGCAGCATCGAACCCCAGGTGATGATCGCCAGGTCACGACCGTCTCGGTGGGTGCGCGCACCACCGGCGATTTCGACCTCCCCACCGGTGACGACGGCGCCGCTCTCCTGGTACAGGGAGCGGTGCTCGATCAGCACCGTCGGGTCCTGATCACCGATCGCGGCCCGGGTCATGGAGTAGGCATCTTGTGCGGTGGCGGGCAAGCCGACCTTGATACCGGGAATGTGCGCAAGGATTGCCTCGATGCTCTGTGAGTGCTGCGCGCACGATCCGGGAGTGACACCCTGCTGCATGCGGATGACCACCGGCGCGGTCAACCGCGAGCGGTTGATGTAGCGGACGTTGGCGGCCTGGTTGATGATCTGGTCGAGGGCGACGAAGAGGAAATCCGCCCACATGATCTCGACGACCGGACGCATCCCCTCCATCGCGGCCCCGACCGCGCCGCCGAGGATGGCTGCCTCGGCGATCGGGGTGTCGAAGACACGTCGATCGCCGTATTCCTTGTGCAGACCACGGGTGACGCCGAAGATTCCTCCGGCGAAACCCACGTCCTCGCCCCAGATGGCAACCTCGGGTCGGGTATCCAATTCGGTCTTGAGTGCGACGTTGATCGCACGCAGGTAGGTCAGGTCCTTCACCGGATCGGGGGTGGTCGCGGCCGGATTGTCGTTGTGCCCTGCCGGCGCCACCACATGGTGGTGCACGTCGACCGGGGAAGGCTCGGGCATGGTGCGCACCCGCCGAGCGATCTCGTCGATGAGGGTGTACACCCGTTCATCGATGTCGTCGACTTCGTCCTCGGAAATCGCACCGTCGGCCAGCGCGGTGCGAATCAACCGGGCCAGCGGATCGCCCGCCCGAGCCGCCTCGGCGTCCTCCTTGGGACGGTAGTGCTCGACGTCCTTGTTGTAGTGGCCCGAAAGTCGGAATGTCTTGCATTCGAGAAGGACTGGGCCTTCCCCGCGTCGGCAGACGGCGGCAGCGGCGGCGACGGCTTGCTGAACTGCCAGCGGATCGTTGCCGTCGACGATGTGACTCTCGATGCCCAGGCCGATGCCGCGCTCGATCAGGTTCTCGCCACGCGTGGTCCGTGACGTCGGGGTCATCTCGGCCCACCCGTTGTTCTCGCAGATGAAGATCACCGGCAGCTTGCGGGCGGCGGCGAAGATCATGCCTTCGGTGGTCGCGCCCTGGTTCATCGCCCCGTCCCCGATCGAGGTGACCACGACACGGTCGGTGTCCTGGTACTGGGAGGCGAGGGCGACACCGGCGGCAATGGGTACTCCGGCGCCGACGATGGAGTTTTCTCCCAGGAATCCGCGATCCGGATCGCTGAGTAACGGCGATCCGGCGCGGCCGCCGTTGACCCCGTCGGCGCGCTGCGCAATCTCCGCCATCAGCGCTTCGGGGTCGGTCCCGCAAGCCAGTGCCCATCCGTGCCCCCGGTAGGTGGACAGGACGCGGTCGCGGTCCTCGAGCGCCGCGAGCGCTCCGACCGGGATGGCTTCTTGCCCCAGGCAGAGATGGATCGATCCGGCGATCAGACCCTCTCGCCCGAGGTCGAGGATCTGCTCCTCGAAACGGCGGATGGTTGCCATCTGCTGGTAAGCGTCGGCCACAGATAGGGGTGTGGTGCTCACGGTGAACTCCTACGTCGGACGTGTGAGGGATCTCAGGAAATAGGGATGGGCCCACTTGTCGACGAGTGGTGGGGGCCAGGTCTGCTTGTTATGCAGGACACCTATTCGAGTAGCTGCGATCACGGTAACTGATTCCACAATATGGAGTCAAGTATCGCATTACGATAAAGCGCTCCATTTGGCCGCCGTCGAACATGACATGACGAGAGGCGGGGAGGTCCGATTGTGCAAACCGGCCGTGTCGACCATTCCCCCCGGACGCCCCCAGGGGTGCGCGGCGCGGGCCGCCGACGGGCCGGTGCCGCGGTTCGCCGTCACGGCGTGGTGGTCGAGATGGATTCCTCCGGGAAAGGCGGAAGGTGCCGACCATGGCGGCGCCTACTGTGCTCGCACCCGGCAGTTCGGTCGTGCGGAGCGATTTCCTGCCCGCCAGAGGCGATGGCGGTATTTCTACCCGCGCGAGGCGGCCGTTCTCTCGAGCTGGTCGAGGTGATGCCCGGCCGGGCAGGAAATCGGCGAAGGGAATGAACGGCGGCTGGTCCAGTTCCGGCTAAGCAAATTGTCGGTGCTGCGAACGGGGGGCTCGTGCGTCGGGCGAGGCGGCCGCGGTGGTGAGCCTGTAGTGCAGATCGGCCGCCGCCGGTGGCGGCGGCGTTCTCTGCAACGAAGTGCCGAACCGTCCACCAGGCGCGGCGATCTACCTGCGGTACCTGGATGCGCTCGCTACCCGATCGATCGCACCGCCAATCAGGATTCGAGGTCGGGGCGCAGGTAGTCGCCCTGGATGCGGTACCCGCCGTCGACGGGGATTTCGGTTCCGGTGACGTAGTCGAATGCCGGAGTGGTCAGCGCGCCGATCACGCCGGCAATATCTTCGGGTCTGCCCCACCTGGCGAGCGGCACCCGCGCGAGCAGTGCCTCCTCGTCGAGATCCCCGGCTGCCACTCGGTCTGCGATGGGCTGGGTCAGGATGTAGCCGGGGCTGATGCAGTTGACGGTGATGTTCCATCGCCCCGTTTCGACCGCCAACGAGCGAGTCAGTCCGAGCACTGCGGTCTTGGCCGTCGAGTAGCCGATACGGCGGGTGAAACCGAGGGCACCGACCACACTCGAGACCATCACGATGCGTCCGTACTTCTGCCGCTTCATATACGGGATGACGCTCTTGGAGTAGAGGAATGCACCCTTGACGTGGGTCGCCATCATCAGATCGAAATCCTCTTCGGATACCTCCTCCGCCGGTACGTAGTTGGAGGTGATGATGCCGGCGTTGTTCACCAGGACGTCGACTCGTCCGAGCTCGTCGTGGATGCGCCCGACCGACGCCTCCACGGCGACGAGGTCGGTCACGTCAGCAGCGTATCCCCGCACCCGCGCTCCGGTGTCCGAGGAAAGCTCCTGCGCGGTGGCTTCGACCCGGTCGTGCTGGATATCGGTCAACGCAACCGAGAATCCGGCCGCAGCGAGAGCCTGTCCCACCGCCTTGCCGATTCCCTGTGCTCCGCCGGTCACCACCGCGACGCGTGGTTCGTTCATGGTCGTCTCCTCTGCGAATTCGCTGTGTTCGGGTGATGGTCGAATCCGGCCTCGCCGCGTCGGTGATCGGCATATATCGGGAGGCGCCGACGCCACCACAGCCGAAAGTTATCATAATGCGATAGATGAATCCACATGTTGACAAAGCGGTGTGGGCTGGGTCATAGTGACGTAAGCCCGCATCCTCGTCGAATTGGCGCTCTACCAGATCCTCGTCCCCCCGCGTCGGATCCCAGCGCACATCGACCTTCGCGACCTCCAGACGTCGCTTCGAAGGAGACCATCACCATGAAACTCGGCATCCTGACCGCGTTGTTCGATTCCCAGCCTCTCGAAGAGGTTGCCGACTACGTATCGACTCTCGGCTACGAAGCCGTGGAGTTGACCACCTGGCAAGGGTCCGGCCACTTCGATCTCGAATTGGCCGGCAAGGATCCGCAGTATCGCCGCAATCTGAAGAAGATGCTCGAGTCCCGCGGACTGACGATCTCGGCACTGTCCGACCACCTCTCGTCCCAGCAAGTGTTGCCGCCGAACGATTCCAGTTTCGACGACTGGTCGCCGACCACCGACAAGCAGGAGATGTACGAGTACGGCCGCGACCATCTCCTCCGGACCGCTCGCGCCGCATCCGATCTGGAGATTCCTGTAGTCAACGGTTTCTTCGGCTCGACGGTGTGGGGATCCTGGTACACCTGGCCGCCGAAGCACCTCGAGATCTACAACGCCGGCTGGGATCTGTTCGTCGAGCGATGGAACCCGATCCTCGACGAGTTCGCCAAGCTCGGAGTCAAGTTCGCCCACGAGACGCACCCCACCGAGATCGCCTACAACATCACCACCGCCCAGACCGCCGTCGAGAAACTCGACCGCGACGACTGGGGATTCAACTTTGACCCCAGCCACTTCATCTGGCAGCAGATCGACCCGGTGGTATTCATCAAAACCTTCGGCGACCGCATCCTGCACGTCCACGCCAAGGACTTCGAGGTCCAGGAGGACGAGATCCGCCGCGACGGTGTGCTCTCGACCGGATCGTGGCGCAATCCGCGACGCGCCGCCCGATACCGCGTCGTCGGATGGGGCCAGGTTCCGTGGAAGCGGGTGATCACCGCCCTCCTCGAGTACGGCTACGACTACGTCCTCTCCTACGAGCACGAAGACCCGGTGATGAGTGAACGCGACGGGGCGGAAAAGGCCATCGACTACCTGCGTCCCCTGATCGTCAAGGAACCGATGAGCCCCGAAGCCAAGCACTTCTGGCTCGTCTGAGCTCCGCCCGACCAGTTCGACCGAATCCCATCCTCGATCCGGAGTTTCCCCGACATGAGTTCCTCATCCTTCTTCACCCAGGGCGACGCCCGCGCCGACGTCGACGAAGTCCCGTCCATCGGCATCGGCATGCTCGGTTACGCGTTCATGGGACGCGCCCACACCAACGCGTTCCACAAGATCGGCTACACCTTCTGGCCCCCTGCCCTGCGCCCGCGACTGGTGCACATCGCCGGCCGGAACGCGGACGCGGTCGCCGAGGCAGCACGACGCTACGGATACGACAAGAGCACCACCGACTGGCGGGAGGTCGTCAACGACCCCGACGTCCAGGTGTTCGACAACGGGGGCCCCAACGACCAGCACCTGGAACCGACCGTCGCGGCGGCACGGGCCGGTAAGCATGTGATCTGCGAAAAGCCTCTCGGCCGCACCGCCGACGAAGCATTCGAGCTGTGGTCCGCGGTCGCCGAGACCGGGGTCAAGGCCATGACCGCGTTCAACTACCGGTTCTTCCCGGCCATCCGGCTCGTCAAGGAGATGCTCGACGACGGAACGCTCGGCGAGGTGCGGCACTTCCGTGCCCGCTACCACCAGGAATGGCTGGTCGACCCCGAGACACCGGCGTCCTGGCGACTGACCAAAGAGGCCGCCGGCTCCGGTGCACTCGGCGACCTCGGAGCACACATCATCGACCTGGCCCGCTACCTGGTCGGTGAGCCGGAGTCGGTATCGGCCAACACGGCTACTTTCGTCGAGGACCGTCCAGGCGGTCACGTCGACGTCGATGACGCCTTCGACGCCGTCGTCCGCTTCGAAAGCGGCGCCCTCGGCACCTTGGAAGCCACCAGGGTTGCGCCCGGCCGCAAGAACCACATGCGATTCGAAATCAGCACGACCAAGGGCGCGGTGATCTTCGATCAGGAGCGCATGAACGAACTGCAAGTGCACCTCATCGGCACCACCCCGGGCGATCACGCACAGGGGTTCCGCACCGTCCTGGTCTCGGAGATCTACCACCCGTACTGGGAGAACTGGTGGCCGCACGGGCACATGATCGGCTGGGAGGACAGCTTCGTCCACGAACTCGAACACCTGCTGTCGGCCATCCGCCACGACAAACCGATCGGTCCCCACGGTGCCACACTCGAGGACGGATACCGCTGCGCCGAGATCTGCGATGCGATTCTGCGGGCCGCCGATACCGGTGAGCGGCAGAAGATCTCCTACCGAGGACTGTCGGCATGAGCGAACAACTGAGGGCGGTGGTCACCGGCGCCTCCGGCGGCATCGGCCGCGCATTGGCCCTGCACCTCGCCGCACGGGGCGCCCAGATCGCCGGGACCTTCCGCGGCGAGGAGTCCAAGCGTGAGGAATTCGCGCAGGAACTGCGTGCCGCCGGAGGAGACCCATACCTTCAGTCGGTCGACGTCCGTGAACGAGCCGACATCGTCCGGTTCGGTGACGAGGTCGCCGAGAAATTCGGCGGCATCGACTTCTGGGTGAACAACGCGGCCCGCCTGCTGGTCAAGCCCTTCGCCGAGACCACTGCCGAGGACTGGACGGACCTGTTCACCACGAACTTCTTCGGATACGTGTGGGGATGTCAGGTCGCCGCCCGGCACATGAGCGCACAAAAGTCGGGCAGCATCGTCAACGTCAGTTCCGTGGTCTTCGAACAACCACCGAGAGATCTCAGCGCCTACGTCAGCGCCAAGGGCGCCATCACCGGACTGACCCGGGCATTGGCCGTGGAGTTGGGGCCGGCAGGCATCACCGTCAATGCCGTCTCTCCCGGCGCCACCGAGACACCGCTCAACGACGCGGCCTGGACCGACGAGGTGCGCCGACGGTACCGAGAGCGGATCCCTGCCGGGCGCATCGGTACCTCCGAAGAGGTGGCGGCGGCCATCGCACTCCTCGCCGAACCGGGCGCCCGATATGTCACCGGCCAGATTATCCGCGCCGACGGTGGTTTGGTCCTAGATGGAAGTGTTGGTCATGAGCGTTCCCACTGATCGTCCCGCCGTGGTCGAGGCGCAGGCCTGGTTGTGCCCGCTGCCGATGCCGCAAACCCTCGTTCTCGGGGCTATCTCCTACACCACCCGCGACTACGTGGTGCTCCGCCTGACCAGTGACGACGGCTTCACCGGCTACGCGGTCGGATACACCCGGGGCACCCCGCTGCTCGAAGCCCTCCAGACCATCTGCCGGCACCTGACCGGCCTCCCCGGTCATCCCACCGTGGTGAGTCGGGCGCTCCACAAACAACTGGCCCCGGGATGGGGCTCCTTCGCACGAGCCGCATCCCTGGTCGATATCGCGTTGTGGGACATCGAGGCCCAACGACTGGGCACACCCCTGGCCACCGTGCTCGGCGGCAACAGCACCGACGTGCCCTTGATGGCCGTAGCCGGATACTTCTCCGACACCCGGTCGGTCGACGAAGTCGTCGACGAGACACGACGATTCGTCGACGACGGCTACACCACCTTGAAGCTGATCCTGCACGGTCACGACCGCGCCGTCGACCTCGACCTGTACGACCGTGTCCGGGCCGCTCACCCCGAGACGATCGCGGTGGCCGTCGACTTCCACGGCGCCTTCGACTCCCCCCTCCAGGCGGTCGAGCACTGCGCGGGCCTGCGCGAGCGTGACGTCCGCTTCGTCGAGGATCCCTTTCCGAGCGCGCAATGGCGCCAAGTCGCAGAATTCGCCCAACGGTCGGGGCTTCCCGTTGCCTCCGGTGAAGATCTGCCCGGACCCAGCGGATACGAAGACCTGCTTGCCGGTGGGGTCAGCTACCTGCGCGTCGACGTCACCGCCAGCGGCGGATACACCGCCGGCATCGCCGCGGTCACGGCCGCTGAGCATTGGTCGGCCCACATCGCCCCACACGTGTGGCCGCATTTCCACGCACCACTCGCCGCGGCATCGACCTCCGTCGCCGTGGTCGAGGTCATACCCGACTACGTCGGCGCCGAACCGCTGTGGGCTCTGCTCACCGAGAAGGCACCGATCGTCGACGGGCACTGGAAGACCCCGACCGAACCCGGGCTCGCCCTGCCCCTCGATCTGGATGCGGTGTCCCACTACGCGTCCGCGCAATGGCACACGGAGATCGCGTGAACACCCACGACGAATCCACCAGGTCCGACAGGTCGGCGTCCCACACCACTCGACCCGACCCGAGGAGGTGATCCGGGAATGATCCTCCAGAACGAGCACCTGCGAGTGACGCTCGAACCCGAATACGGCGCCCAGATCACCTCGATCACGGCACCGGGCTTCGCCGGTAACGCCCTCGCCCACTATGACTGGGCCACCCCGCAACGTGCGCGGGACGGACAACGCTACGGCAACAGCACCGACGACTGGCTCAGCAGCTACCGCGGGGGGTGGCAGGAACTGTTCCCCAACAGCGGCGCCGAATCCACCATCGACGGCGTGCTCACACCGTTCCACGGAGAAGCGTCGGTTTCGCCGTGGGAAACCCTCGCCAGCCGCGACGACGCATGCGTCCTCCGAGTGGGGACCCGTTCGCCCCTGGTCGTCGTCCGGAGCATGCGCCTGCTCACCACGATCCCGGTTCTCGTCATCGAGGAAACCGTGACCAACGACAGCGATCGCCCACGCGAGTTCATCTGGGGCCATCATCCGACGGTGCCCGCCCTCCCCGGCGGGCGAATCGACCTGCCGCCGTGCACCGTGGCAGTCGAGGCAGCCAACCCCGGCGATGCAGGGCCGACCGGCGGAAACTGGCCCCGCATTCCCGGCCGCGACGGCGGCGCCGTCGATCTCAGCACGGTGCCCGATGCGACCGTGCATCGACTGACCTACCAGCACGGTCTGACCGAAGGCTGGGTGGCGTTCCGACCCCCGGCCGACGGAGCACGGCCAGGCGTCGCCCTGGCCTGGGACCTCGACACCTGGCCGTCGCTGTGGATGTGGCTTCTACGTGGAACCGACGAATTTCCCTGGTACGGCAGAGCCGACATGCTCGGTCTCGAACCCAACCGATCATGGCCATTCGACGGCCTCGACGGAGCCCGCGCCCGTGGCCAACACATCTCCCTGGGGCCCCACCAATCCCACAACACCTGGCTCACTCTCCGCCTGATCACCGACCACCTCGCCAGCCCAATCACCGGTGTCGACCGCCAGGGGGAACTGACCCGCGCGATCCCGGCAGACGAGCAGCGGAGCCCCCCTGACCATCGCACAACCTTGCCGACAACATCAGTTCGGGATGTGCTCTGACGCAGGCAAACCACGGATCGAATCGCATCGGGTGCGTTCGACGAGAACCTTGTTAGCTCAGTTTCCACTAGGTCGGTGGGGTAGACCTGAGGACATCGCCTAGATGATCTCAGCGAGGTGCGGTCCTGCTACTACCCGGGACTGACTTACCGGTCTTCGACGGATATGCAAGTTTGATGACTTCACAACTTCGTAGGCAGGCCACGGCTGCCGCCTCGTGCGCTTTTCTGAATTGAAACCCCGTAGGAACCTGCTAGGAGAAAATTATGAGAGCCGCTCGCTTTCATGCACAGCATGACATACGAATAGACGACGTTCCCGCGCCAACCGTGCGCCCGGGGACTGTAGCCGTGGACATCGCCTGGTGCGGAATTTGCGGCACAGACGTTCACGAATACCTCGAGGGCCCCATATTCGTACCGGCGGCCGACAATCCCCACCCACTGACCTCCGAAGTACCGCCCGTCACGCTGGGCCACGAATTCTCGGGAACAGTTGCCGAACTCGGCGAGGGTGTGCACGGATTGAAGGTCGGCGACCACGTCGTGGTCGAACCCTATGTCGTGTGCGATGAATGCATACCGTGCCGGGCAGGAAAATACCATCTGTGCACACGCATCGGTGTGATCGGATTGGCCGGTGGCGGTGGAGGACTGAGCGAACGCATCGTGGTCGACCCGCGTTGGGTACATCCAGTGGGCGATATACCACTCGACCAGGCAGCTCTCATCGAACCGCTGGCGGTCGCGTACCACGCAGTGGAACGCAGTGGAGCGCAACCTGGATCGACCGCTCTGATAGCTGGTGCGGGCCCGGTCGGGCTTCTGCTCGCCGCCGTTCTCCGGGGAACCGGTGTGACAACGATTGTCAGCGAAATAAGTGCCGCAAGACTGGCCCAGGCCGCTGAGATAGCTGATCATGTGCTGCACCCTGCCGACGGCCCTATCGGTGACCGAGTCCGCGAACTCACCGGAGGGATCGGTGTAGATATTGGTTTCGAATGTGCCGGCGTCGATGTAGTACTCGACACCGTATTGGACGCGGTCCGCCCTACTGGAGTGGTGGTCAACGTGTCGATCTGGGGAGCTCGCGCCTCGGTCGACATGCAAAAAATAGTTCTGAAAGAAATCGATCTTCGAGGAACTTTCGCATACGTGAATAATCACAAAGCGGTCATCGCGCTCGTCCAAGACGGGAAAATTGATCTGGCACCATTCATTACAAGCCGAATAGGGCTGAACGATCTCGTGAGCAAGGGTTTGAACACATTGATCGAGGATAACGAATCCTCGATCAAGATCTTGGTATCGCCGACCTTGTGATTGCTGAGTCTCGAACCCAACCGGGGCATGGCATTCGACGGCTCGCGGGAGTCCGCATTGGTGCCCATCAACCATCGCAGTGGAGGCAAGAAATGACCGATACGATGAAGGCGCTCGTCATGGCCGAGATCGGCAAGGTCGCGGTCGTGGACAAGCCAATCCCCGCACCGGGACCGAACGACGCGGTGGTCCGCACCACCGCGGCAATGGTGTGCACATCCGACGTCCACACCGTCGGCGGCGGCATTCCGATACCCCCCAATCGCACCCTGGGCCACGAGTCGGTCGGCATCGTGCACGCGGTCGGGTCGGAGGTCGATTGCTTCACCGTGGGGCAACGAGTGGCCGTCGGAGCGATCACCCCATGTTTCGAATGCTCCGCTTGCCAGGCAGGCAGCACCTCGCACTGTCAGGGAATGCTCGGCGGTTATCGCGCCACCGGAGCACGTGACGGGAACATGGCCGAATACTTTCTGGTCAACAACGCGAACGGAAACCTGACCCCGATTCCTGACGAAGTGACCGACGAACAAGCCGTGTACGTCACCGACATGCTGACAACCGGGTTCATGGGTGCGGAGAACTGCGAGCTGCAGCTCGGCGAGTCCGTTGCGATCATCGGCCAGGGCCCGGTAGGGCTGTCCGCCACCATCGGCTGCCGACTGCTCGGCGCCGGCAGGATCATCGTCGTCGACTCGGTTCCCGCCCGCTTCGACCTCGCCCGGCAGTTCGGAGCGGACGATATCGTCGACTTCACCCACGGCGACGTTGCCGAACAGGTGCTCGCGCTCACGGCCGGCGAGGGCGTCGACGCCGCCATCGAGGCCGTCGGCACCACGAGAACCTTCGACACCGCACTCCGGATCCTCAAACCGCGAGGACGCCTATCGAACATCGGCTATCACGAGAGTTCAGCCCCCCTCCCGATCGACATCCAAGCCTTCGGCTTGGGCCACGCCGACATCAAGATTCGCGGTGGGCTCTGCCCCGGTGGAAACGAACGCCTCGGCCGCCTCCTTGGCCTCATCGCGCGAGGCAGATTCGACCCCTCACTGATGACCACCCACAAGTACGCATTCGCGGACATCGAGGAAGCGTTCGCCCGGATGCACGACAAGAGCGACGGAATCATCAAACCGCTGATTACCTTCGGTTGAACCCGCCCCTCTCCCTCCACCCCATGACTCGCCTCGGTGCGACGCCCACGGGCAACCGCTCCGGGGCCGAGCGCTGTCACGCTGATCGAGCAGATCACCGGCCCCAACTCGAACCTACCGAACCGGTGCACAACATCCGGACCGATTGCCTTCCCGACTCGATGGAACGAAAGAAGAGACCACCAGTGCCCACCGCTCGCGCGATGAATCACATCGGAATCAGCGTCCCAGACATCAACGCCGCACTCGCCTGGTACCGCGATGTGCTTGGCTGCTACATGCTCACCGAACCCGCTGCTGGCGCTCATTGAAAATGGATCTGGCGCACTTTCCGTGAAGGCGGCAGCATGCCGCTGACCAGCGACCATCAACGATGGACCAAGATCATCCCGGTGTGACTTCGCGCCCCTGGCAGCCCTCCTGCCGCACCTGAAGGGCGTCGTCATCGACGCCGTTCACCTGATCGATGCCACGATCCGGATCACGGCCTATCCACGAGGCAACGAGGGGCGGTGCCCGCAGTGCGGCACAGCTTCGAGGCGCGTGCACTCACGGTATCGACGCCGACGACGGCACCTGTAGTGCGACAACATTCGCCGAGCAGGTACCCGGACTGACACAGCGACACGCTCGGCGAACCGCGGTGCTCGACACGATGATCGAGGCTATCGGACTGGCTGTGGCCGGTCGCGCCGGTGCCCGCCTCGCCGCCCGACTGGGGATACACGTCAGCAGGGACACGCTGTTGCGTGTCGTGCGGTCGATTCCGGATCGGCCGATCGAGACCACACCGATCCTGGGGATCGACGACTTCGCGCTCCGTCGGGGCCACGTCTACGGGACCGTCATCGTAGACCTGACCTCGGGCCGACCGATCGATCTACTGCCCGACCGGACCAGCAACACGGTCTCGGCCTGGCTGCACGCGCATCCCGGTGCCGAGATCGTGTGCCGCGACCGGGCCGGTGCCTATGCCGACGCCGTTCGCACCGGGGCACCGGATGCGGTGCAGGTCGCCGACCGATGGCACCTGTGGCGCAACCTGATCGGTGCCGTAGAGAAGACGGTGATCCGGCACCGCGCCGATCTTCGTGCGCCGGCTGCATCGACCGACATCAGCGACGGGACCGCCGACCATCCGGTCATCCCGATGGTTCCTGATGGCCGGTTGACGACCCGGACCCGTGAACGCCACGCAGCCGTACACGAGCTGCATACCCAGGGAATGTCGATTTCGGAAATCGCGAGGCAACTGAATCTCGATCGCAGGACCGTGCGTCGATTCGTCCACGCCACCGACACCGACGAACTGTTGGCCACCAGCCGGATGGCAGGAGCCACGCTGCTTACTGCGCACGAGGTCTACCTGCGAGAACGCTTCGACGCCGGGTGCACCGATGCTGCGCGTCTGACCCGGGAGATCACCGAGCGCGGCTATCAGGGAAGCGCGCAAACCGTCCGCCGATTCCTGCAGCCATTGCGCACCGCCGTCCGCACCCGGCCGGTACCACCGCGTACGCCGAGCACCAGGCAGGTCACCATGTGGTTGACCTGCCATCCGGACGATCTCGCTGACAAGGACAACCAAAGGCTCACCGACATCTGCGACCGTAGTCCCGCCCTGATGACGGTACGTGAACACATTCGCGGGTTCGCCGAGATCATGGTCGACCGGCGCGGACACGACCTGGCCGAGTGGATGACCGATGTCGATGCCACCGGATCATCGGCACTACGGTCCTTCGTTATCGGGCTACGCCGAGACCTCGATGCGGTCACCGCCGGCCTGACGCTCGTGCACAACTCCGGACCGGTCGAAGGCCATGTGAACCGGATCAAGATGCTCAAACGGCAGATGTACGGACGGGCGAACCTGGACCTGCTGCGGAAACGCGTCATCCACCTCGAATGATGCAGCGCGGCAGGGGCTTCACGGAAAGTGCGCCAGATCCACTTTCGATGAGCCTCATCACCGCCACCGCTCACAACGACGGAACCCACTTCGGGGACGTCGTCAGAGACATCTTCGGAGACCGATTCGAAAGCGTTCACATGGCACACCTAATCACCGCAGACGGCGTCGGTATCGAACTGTTTCAGTTCGATACCCCGCAAAACCAGCCACCTAACACCGACTTCGAGTACGAACGCCACGGGATCTTCCACTTCTGCCTCACGGTCGAGGACATCGCAGAGCAAGCACGCCGAATCGCCGAAGCCGGCGGAAAGTAACTGAGCAAGGTTTGGCCCCTCTACGCCAACAAGGATTACGAGGCCGTCTACTGCCAGGATCCCTGGGGAACCGTGATCGAACTCTGTGCCCACCCCTATCCGCAGTTCTGGTCCAACCTCGTTCCGCCACAAGTGTTCAATCGCTGACAGCGCAGCACCACAACCCACTGTTCGCCGCCGCGCCATGGTCGGGGGTCGGTAGTCGCGTCGGATCCGGCGCTAAGCGGAGCCCCGTCGGCGACGCCGAACTCGATGGACGAAACAAAGGTCGCGAAGGCGAGCGCTGCTCCGTCCGCATTGCTGAGACCATTGTTGTGCGCCGTGCAGAGGACATTAGCGACGAATCTCCTTGGCTGGATGCCGACGGGGGATCCGGTAGTTCGGTGTGGGTTGGATCCGGACGTCGGGGTCGTCGAATGTGTAGAGGCGGATCAGCGCGTGAGATATGTAGTGCTCGCCCGAGATGGTGGTCGAGCAGCCGCCTCTCGTGTTCGCGTAACACTTCGGGTGCACGTAGCTCGGGTCCGTGTCAGGCATCTCCGTGTTCCTATCTGCCGAGGTCGCAAGAGGCGGGCCCGGAATCTCGCATACCGAACCCGAGCAGAGGGCGACGGCCGACACCACAATCCACGTCACCCTTTCGCGTTGATTCGCGAACGCCGAACTGAATCCCCCCGACCTCAGTTCGAATTCGAACCCACGTCTCACATCCCTGGAAATGAGACGCCACCCACACCGCGCCCGGATACCGTAAACGCCCTGGTCGAACCGTCTCACAAGTTAGTTCCACAATTATGTGCCACAACACTCGTACGGACCTGACTTTCGGTACGCTCCGCAGAGCCCGGGTGTCGACCGCCAAGCAGAACCTCGCGCAGCAGATCGACGCCGCTCACCAAAGGCGGAATAGACCCAGGCGAACGTTCTACGTGGACAACAAATCCGGGGGCCACCACCGAACGTTCCGGACTGAGGCGCTGCTCGGCTGCGCCCGATGATCGTGGTACATATCCTGACCCGCTCAATCGGATCGTTCGCCTCCAGGGGGGCGGCTCTCGCACCGGCCGCCGCCGTGATCGCTACAAGAGGTCGAAGTACTGCGGACGAGCCTTCATGGCATGAATGAGCAGCTCGTTCCCACTGTCGAAGCGCAGGACAACCAGTTCCAGGAGCCGACCGTTCGGGTCGAAACCCAGCCGAAACTCGCGCGCGGGGTTGTCGTCGTCCAGACCAGCGGCATATACGTGATGCTCTGCCGCGTAGGTGCCATCGTTTCGCTGATCCCGTGTTTGAGCGCGGATTTGTGCGCCTTCACGCGACCTGGGTCCAGGCACGCACCGCTTCTCGAATCGCCTCGGAGCGGGAAACATGCTCCTGCTCGGCACGGGCGTTCAATGCCTTCAACAATGCCTCGTCCATCCGTACCGGCACCACTGCGCCTGGGCCGTCCCCCACGGTCGGTCGGCCGCGTTTGCGCAACTTTTCGACGTCGTAACCGGCCTCGGCCTCGTCTGCCCACTTCTGGATCATTCCGTCCGTGACGGGCGCTCCGTTGATCGTCTCCTCAGCCATACCCATTATCGTAATACGAAATTCGACTATAGACCACGGCCCTCGGCCCCGGCCCCAGGGATGGTCGATCCGAGTGATACCTGCTGCTCGCGTTCTTGCGGTCCATCCAACCCCTGACCCGGATACAGCAAAGCCCCAGGTAGCAGCTCGAAAATAGGCTGTACATTCCGTGTCATAAACACCGTACAGACCTAACTTTCGGTACGCTCGGCACATGGAGTTGGGGTACGCGCGGGTGTCGACGAGCAAGCAGGATCTCGCGCGGCAGATCGACGCCCTCACCAAGGCGGGGATCGACCCGGCGAACGTGTACGTGGACAAGAAGTCCGGTGCCACCACCGAGCGGTCGGGGTTGCAGGCGCTACTCGGTTACGCCCGCGAAGGCGATGTCATCGTGGTGCACACCCTCGACCGGCTCGGTCGCACCGTCCGCGACACCCTCAACCTGATCCACGACCTGCACCAGCGCGGCATCGGATTCCGGAACCTGGCCGACCCGATCCGGATCGACTCGACCAACCCGGACGATCCGATGGGGCAGCTGGCGGTGGTGCTGCTGGCGTTGTTCGGGCAGATGGAACGCACCTACGCGGTCGAGCGGGCCGCGCACGCCCGCACGGTAGCCACCGGGAAGGGGCGCCGCACCGGCCGGCCCAGTGTGGTCACCGATGCCCAGCTCGCCTACGCCACGCAACTGCGGGACGGCGGGGCCACCATCTCCGAGATCACCGCCGAGACCGGGCTGACCCGCTCCACCCTCTACCGGCACCTTCCGCCCCGGCCGGAGCAGACGCTCACCGCGGACACCGCCGACGAGTAGGCTGTGCCGCCGCCTGCTCCCTTGCCGTTGTCCCCGGCGACCGGGCTATCGGCCTGCCCGACCTGCGGATACCAGCCCACCGCCCGCCGGGATCTCGTCCCGCACCGCGCCGACCTCGCGACCGTCTGGTTGCACCTGGACGAGCACGGCCATCTGAGGGAGACGCGGCACTGCGCCCGCTGTCAGCCCCACGGCCATACCCTGGTGCTCAGCTGCTCCCGGTGCGGCGACGGCCCCCTGGTCACCGGCTCACCCGGCGAAGACCACCTGCCCGAACCGATCCTCAAATGGCTCGAGGGTCACGGATGGACCACCCTCCCCCAACTCGTCTGCGGCGAGCACAACCGGTGACTGCCGGCTTGTCGAAAGACGGATCCCGACGACGCGATCGACGCAAGTTGCCCTAATCAGTGCGACTCGCTCAGGTGACGCGCACGGCCGGCAGCGGTCGGCGGGCGAATCGGGATGCCGTACTGCTTCGCGATCCGGCTCATCTGCGGCACGCTGCGCCCCACCTCGTGCCCGAGTTCCCGCAGTGTTCGCCGCTGGGTGACGTACTGGTCGTGGAACCATGCCGGATCGACCGGCGACCCTCCGACAGTCGGGGTGATGCCGTGGTGTCGTGCCAGCCGACCTGCCGACTTCCTGCTGACTCCGATCATCGCGCCGATCTCGGCGAGGGTGCGACGCTGTACACAGTAGAGGTCGACGAACTGCGTCCGACTCAAGGCCTCCTCGGCCGCGGTCTGGGCTGCGCGTCGTCCGAACCGCTCTGCGGCAGTGGGCGATGCGGGCGCGGGATGGTTTTCGAGGAGGTAGCGGATGACATCGAGGGTGGTGCCCAGTTGCCGCGCGATCTCGGACAGGGAGGTGTGTTCGTGGCCCGGTGAGCACCTCACGCACGTGGGCCGCTCGCACCGCAAGCTGCTCCCGCTCGGCCGCAGTCAGCTGGGTCAGCACCACGCTGGCGACTTCCTGATCGTCGTCGCTCGACGGGCCGGGGCCGCCCGGGATCACCCGAACACGCTCACATGCCATGAGCTCCTTCAAGGCGACACGTCGATACCGCCCGCCCGCCGTCTCCTTGACGACGACTTCGTTGCCCGCCGCGGTCGACACCATCTCCACCACCTCGACGGTCTCGCCGTCGTAGATGAACCGAGTCCCGACACCGACCCGCACACCCGCGCCGCTCACGAACCTATTCCCAGCACGCTGCGCGAACTCAGGGGTTTGCTCAAGTCGATCATGAAATGTTGCCGCCACAACAAGTGCAGGACAGCTGAGCGGACGACAGCTTCCGGCTGGTCGGGCAGGCATCGGACGGCCTCACCGAGCGTCGTGCCGTGCAGGTCGAGTGATCGTAGGTCTGCCAGCACTCCCTCGTCGAACAGCCAGTCACGGCGATAGCCGGCCAGGAATCGGATACTGCTCAACTCAGGCTCCGCCGGTTCGCTGGCAATCTGGTAACGCCATCCACGTGACTCCACCACCAGTCGAGTCCACGCGAAGGTGAATGCAACCTCCGGCTTCGTCAGCAGCCGAGCGGGTTTCACGTCGACAACAATCGGACCATCATCGCGCAGCAGCAGGTAGTCCGGCACGTGCCGTCGTCTCGCGCCCGCGACGTCGGCTTCGAGCAGGAACGGCTGAGCGAGGATGCGGTGCACCGAGCGATCGAAGTCGGCCAACAGCAGTCGAGCCAACTCCAGACGCGACTCATAGATCACCAGCGCACGCTCTGTGCTGGACCAGTACGCGCCGGAATAGTGCCTCTGACCGTGATACCAACGGAACCGTCGCCACGGTATGGCGGCGTCGATCAACTCCGCCGGGGCGATCTCGTCCCAAACAGCCGTTGCCTCAACCCCATCGGCCCTACGACGGACGCGCGTCACGACAGATGTCGGACGTGGATCAAGATCAACGGCCATCAGACAACCTCGATACCGAAGCGGGCCGCACCACCACGGCCCCTCATTATCGATGATCAACCCTGCCGACCCGGCAACCGGGCATTCGGATGGGCGTGTCTCACAACGGTGGCGGATCCGCCACCGGCCCGCCACTCGCCGTGAGATTCCGCCACGGATTTCGAGACCCTACACGAGCTCCGCTGCGCTCCGCCCTGTCGAAGAGCTTTCTTTTTCCCTTCTGGCCTTCCGATTTTGACCGGCGGTCCGCTGCGCGCAACCCCTGGGCGCTGCGCGGCCTGACGGCCCGGAAAATTCTCTCCTCCGCTGCGCTCCGGCGAGATTTTTCCGTCCCAGAAGTTGCACTCCACGGCCCTCATGCCGGTCCACATCCTCCCTGCCAGAAGGGCAAAAGAACAGGCGGACCCACGCCGGTTCTCACCTCCAGCAGGAAGGTCGCCATGACCGCGCCGCAGACCCCGAGCTTTCCGACCCTGACCACCCGCACCACCGTCCTGATCGCCGGAGCGTCGCAGCAGGTGCGCCTGGATGTGACCAGCGCCCTGACCGCGAGCGCGGCGGTGTTCGCCACCATCGGCGCGGTGCGGATGGTCTTCACCGACCCGGCCGTCGTCCGCGGCCTGGTCGCGGTGCTGCGGCGCCCGGTCGCCGACGGGGTGACGACGGTGCTGCCCGAGCAGTTCCTGCTGCGCCCGGAGCGCTTCACCGCCGGGGAGCACGTGGTGACGGTGCACTGGTCGACGGTGCCCAACTCCAAAATCACCCCCGGTGGGGCGTTCGATCCGCAGCGTCGCCGCCACATCCACTGGGTCGACGTCGAGGCCGGGCCGCTGGTCTTCCGGTTTTTCGATCGGGCCGGTCACCGCGCCTTCGTCGCCGAGCTCGCCCGCACCGTTCAGGTGGCCCGGTCGGTGCTGCTCCCGGCCGACGACAAGGCACTTGTGCTCGACGGACGGCGTTGACTCCCCGGTGAGTTGTCCACAGCGGGCCCGGTTCTCCACAGAACCGGGCCCGCTGCCCGTCTCCGCCCCGGTCGGGGCCGGAGCGGCCGGGCACAGTGGCATCCACCGAAGGCCCGTACCGACCCGAAGAAGGGACCCGCTCGTGCACACCTGGACCGTCACCTGCGATCCGGCCGTCGCGCAGGAATCCGGCACCGCCGCCACCGAAGTCGACGCCGTGGTTGCCGGCGCCGCCGCGTTGCGCCGCATCACGGCCGCCACCCACCGGGTCGCTCAGGAAGCGCCATATGTGTGTCTGCGCATCGACACCCGCTTCCGGATCGGCCTGAGCGCCGGCCCCGACAGCCCGGACAGGGTGCTCGAGTGGATCGACGACTACGAACACCAGGCCACCATCGCGGCCGCCGTCGACGACTGCGTGCCCGGCCGGGGCGGCCTCGACCCGGCGTGCTGACCCAACCCCCGCCCCGCCGAAGGGGGGCGGCCACCGCCGGGCCCGCGAGGGAACGGACGGTGGCCCCACCTACGTCTCAGGTTGGTTCGACCGCCATCGTTTCGTACGTATCATGTTACGTACGAAACGATACGTACGAGGTAGCATCGATCGGGACTCAGGAGGCGAGCGGGAGGGCGGCGCGATGACCGAGGGCACCAGGGGAGGGCGGCGCCGGGAGTACGCCTCGGACGCGGACCGGGTCCGGGCCTGGCGGCAACGGCAGAAGGAGGCGGCCCGCGTCGAGCGGCTCGAGGCGGCCACCCCGACCGATCCGGTGGAGGCCGTGAGCACCCTCGCCGCCGCGGTCCCGCTGCTGCGGCAGGAAACCCAGGCCGCCCTCGCCCGCCTGAGCGAGGTGGCTGCGTCGATCACCGCGGCCACCGCGCTGCTGGCCGACCCGACGGCGCTCGATGCGCATCTGCGCCGGGTGCAGGCCGATGCCGACAAGGTCCGTGCCGACGCCGGCGCCGAGATCGCCGGTCTGCGTGAGCAACTCGACGCCGCCTTGGACGATCGCGCCGACGCGGATGCGGCCGCGGCCGCCGCGCTCGCGCAGGCCGACGACGCCGCCACGCAACTTGCCGCGGCCCGCCGCGACCACCAGGAGGAACTCGATCGCCTGCGCGCCGACCACACCGCAGCGCTGGACGGGTGGAGGGCCCGGTTCGAGGACTCGGAGGCGGCGCACCGTCGGCGCACTGCCGACCTCGAGGCCCTCGTCGAACAGCAGCGCGATGAGCTCGCCCGGCTCCGCGCCACCGCCGAGCAGGCCGCCGCCACCGTGGGCCGGCTCGACGCCGACCTGGTCGCCGCCCGCGCCGAGGTCGCCGCCGAGCGGGATCGCACCGAGGCCGTGCGCGCCGACCTCGCGGCCGCCCGCGCCGAGACCGCCGCGGCCCGCGCCCAGGCCGACGCCGCCCGCGAACGCGCCGACGAACTGCGCGCCGAACTGCGCGAGGTGCGCGCCGGGTCCGCAACCTCGGGCTCGACCGAGGCGAGCTGACCCTTCGGGATGGGGTCTCGCGCCCGGCATCTGCGCTGCGGGAGGGACGAATCGGTGCCGGCCGGGTGCCGGCGCTGCCGGTCCGACCGGCCGCTCGGTCGACGAGGGGGAGGGCCACAGCGGAGGGGCGCAGGACTCCTCACATCAGCAGATCGAATTCTGCAGCATACGGAGATGAGTGATTTTCCGAATCCTCTGCCCGGGCCCGCGCCCACCTGCACCGGACCGCGCAGCTCGCACCTAGCCTCGTTCGAGCGATGGTGCGGTTCGACGACCTGGTCGTTGCTCCCCAGCGACGGGAGGATGCCGGATGGTTCCCCGAAGGGGTCACCAGGCCCTCGTAGGGTTCCGGCGTGGACAACACCGAACTCACCGTCGCGACCTGGAACACCATGTGGGCGAGCGGATCGACCTCGCGCGCGGTGCGAGTACGCAGCCGCCTCCGCAAGGTGGATGCGGACCTGCTGGTGGTGACCGAGGGCCAACGCGACCTGCTCCCGGACGGCGGCCATGTCGCCGACGCCGGCACACACTGGGGGTACGACATCACGTCCCATCCCCACCGCCGCAAGACCCTGCTGTGGTCGCGGTGGCCGCTCACCGAGGTGGCGGCGCTGACGACCGGGGCAGGCGCCGGCCGGGTCCTGACCGCACAGACCCTGGCCCCGGTCGGTGCGGTGAGGGTCGTGGCGGTGTGTATCCCGTGGGCGAGCGCCCATGTGAGCACCGGGCGCCGGGACGCGACGACCTGGTCCGAACATCTCGAATGTTGCGATCAGATCGAGCAGCTCGCGGCGCAGTTCGATCCCCGGATTCCGACTGTCGTCGCCGGCGATTTCAACCAACGTGTTCCCCGGCGTCGGCAACCGATCCGGGTGTACACGCGACTGAGTGATGTGCTGGCGCGCTGGACGCTGCACACGGCGGGTGAGGTCGAGCACGGCCCGCTGATCGATCACATTGCCTCGGACCTGGACTGCGCCACGGTGCGCACCTGGGCGGGCAGCGACGAGGTGGGACGGTTGAGCGATCACGCCGGGGTGGTGTGCGCGTTGCGCCCCGCTGGTGTGGGATAGGTGCGGTGGCGGTCGAAGAGTCCTTCGACGGCACGTGCCACCTCGCCGTGCCGCGACGGATCCACGTCGCAGATGCCGCTCGAGGACCGCGCCCCTCTCGGGTGGGTCGGTGCCGGTCGCGGTCCGAGCTGTCCCCGCAGCCGCTACTTCTTCCGGGTCTTCGTCGCCGCCGACACCCCGGCCACCAGCAGCACGAGCGAGGAGATCGTCATCAACCACAGTCCCCACCCGATCTGCAGTCCGAGTCGGTAACCGAAGAACTCGGTGCCGAACGAGGCCACCTCGGAAAGATCGAGCACCGCGATGATCAGGCAGAGGGCTCCGATCACCGGGCTGGCCCACCGGCGCCCGAACCCCGCGGTGCCCCCCGCCTCGAACAATGGAGACCAGGGCGGAAGCTGCGAGTGCTCCCAGGACCAGGGTGACTGCGCCGTCACCTTCGACGCCGTGCTTGGACAACGTCAGAAAGCTCGCCCACGGGCCGACGCTGCCGATCATCACGCCCACACTCGCAACCAGCGAGACGATCACCGCCGGCAGGTAGGACAACCGCGTACCCGCACCCGTGGGGCTCGCTGCCGGCTCCGGCCGGGGGAGCGGCGCCGCACCCCCGCCCGCCCCAGGGGTCGGCGACGGTGAGCCCACCGGGAAAGCCTCCGTCGGAACGTCCGGCACGCCGGGCGCGCCGGCGGGGGCGGGCATCGTGCGGGTGGACCAGTGCTGTCCGTCCCACCACCGCAGCTGTCTCGCAGTGGCAGGATCGGGCAGCCAGCCGGCGGGGGGGAGTGCGCATGTCGGCATCATCGCACCCGGACAGATCCCGGTATCCGGGCGGTCCGCACCCCTCCGGGGAGCCCGCCCGGTGCGCAAACAACCGCACGTCACGTGCGCCGTTCGTCGCAACGTGTCCGACTCTCGCCCGTGGCGAGTCCTCGCCCGGGCCCGGCACCGACGGGGGAGCACCCGCCCCGCCGCGGCCCGACCGGCAGCGGGGCCGCGCACCGGACCCGCGGTCACCGGTGAGGGTCAGGTGAGCAGTTCTGTTGTGCCCGACCACAGCACGATCCCGGCGAGAATCACCAGGACCGCGGCGGTGGTGCGGGCGAACGCGCGGGCATGGGACCGCAGCCAGTGGTCGACGACCCTGGTGGAGGCGAACCAGGCGAGGGCACCGAACCACGCGGCCTCGGAGGCGATCAGCAACACCGCCACGGTGAGTTTGTCCCCTCCGGAGGCGTGCTGCGGTATCAGCGTGGCGAACACCGCCAGGAAGAACACCACCGCTTTCGGATTGGTGATGTTGGTGGCGACCCCGAGCGCAAAGGACGCCGACGGGGACCGCGGGGGTGCGCCCGTGTCGGTGTCGGTGAGGGGCCGCGCCCGCAGGGTCGCTACGGCCAACGACAGCAGCAGCACCGCCCCGAGGAGTTGGACGGCGGCGAGCACCTTCGGTGGTCCGGCCGCCACCCCCAGCATCGCCACGGTGACCCAGACCGCGATTCCGGTGACGATCCCGAGGGCCGCGGCGATCCCGAGGCGGCGGGACCCCAGGACCGACTGTCGCAGCACCACCACAGCATCCGGTCCGGGGGAGACGACCCCGGCCAGCCAGATACCCATCAGGGCCAGATAGCTGCCCACACTCATCGCGCCATCGTGTCATTGCCTCCTCGAGCCGGGTCGGGTGCCACGCGGGCCACCGGTACCGGGCGCGGTGCGGGGCGTCCGCCTCCGGTCGGTAGCCTGGGCGGGTTCGTTGTTCCCCGCTCGTCGGGTCCGGTATGCACCGCGGGGAGCGCACGAAGGTCGCGAGGGCCTGTCTGAGAAACGGCTCATGCATCGACCTCCGCTCGATCCGTCCGTGAACTCCATCGTGTGCTGGCATCGGCAGCTGCCGGCCCTGGCCTCGGAGCTGACCGTGCTGCGGTACGGCTTGAGTAGTTGGCTGAGTCGGGTCGGCCTCGCCGAGGACAGCCGCGCCGATGTGCTCGTGGCGGTGTACGAGGCTCTGGCCAACGCGGTCGAGCACGCCTACCGCGACCGCGCCCCCGAGGTGGTGGCCGTGGACGCGACCTACCATGCCCGCCAGCACGTCCTGGAGATCACCGTCGCCGACCGTGGCCGGTGGCGCACCCCCACCCCGCAGCCCACCTTGCCCACCCGGGGACGGGGCCTGCGGCTGATCGACGCGCTGACCACACACACCGAACTCACCACCACCGACACCGGCACGACGGTCACCATGGGCTGGACCTTCACCACCGCCGGGCCGAACACACCCGGGTGACACGAAACCCGTCCGAGCCCCGGCGGCGCCGACCACTCCGGTGCCACGCGCCGAGCCGGAAGCCCGAAGCCCCCCGGGGGGCTCTTCGACAGAGGGTAATCGGTCCGTATTGTGCAGTTTTATGGCACAACCCTCGTTCGACATCGACACGCCCTTGGCCTACCACCTCGCCCAGCGCGACATCCTCCTGCGGCTGGACGCCGGCGCGGACGCCGAACACGTGCGCAGCCAATGGAAGGACACCATCGACCGGATCGTGGACAACCGCCTCGACGACGGCGACGCGTTCGTCTTCGTCGCCGTGCCCGAGCACGGCCAGGACGACTGAGGAGACTGAAGACAACAACGGCAGCGGCGAGTCCGGGATCGGCGCCGGGCACAAGGCCCGCGGTGACCGTCCACCCCCGGAAATGCCAGGTCGTCTGCGTGACGTCACGACCCACCGCGCACAACCGGGAGAGTGGCACCAGCTCATCTGCTGCGCCCGCGCCTGTCGCAGGGTGTCGTCCAGTGGGGAGCCCGCAGCAGCGGACCGACCATGTCCGGAGGGTATACCGGCATCCTGCGCAGCTGTCTTCTCCGGTGCCGGGTGTTGGTGCCCGTGACGGGGGCTGCCGGTAGGGCCACGCCGACGGTTGCTTTCGAGAGCGGAACCGCCACCGCGGGGTCTCGGCGAGATGGGTTCGGTACGGTTGCCGGACACCGATGCTGTCGAGCACCTCGACCACCGACAGGGGACAACGCTCATGCGCACCTTCGTCCACCTGGTGCTGTTCGGGTGCGCTCTCGCGGTGGCGGTCGGCGCTTTCCTTCCGGTCCTCGGCGACGTACAGCCCAGCGATGTCGCGCTGGCCGATCTGCGCGACGGTTTCCCCGCCGGGTTCACCGTCGAGCAGCTCGAGAATCAGGCCGCCGCGTTCTACCGGTCGATGACGGCGTTGCTGCTGCTGGCCGCGTTCCTGCTGTTGGTCGCCGCGCCGGTGGGTTCGCACGCGGCCGGGTGGCTGGGCGTGCTGCTGGATCGGCACCGCTGCGGTGTTCGGGTGGCGGTTCGACGACCGTTTCGGCGAGAGCGTCCGCGATGATTACGGCAACCTGCTCGGCGGACGCTGGGGGCTGAATCTCGTCGGCGGTGGCCTGATGCTCGCGCTGCTGGTGCCGAAGCAACGGCCCCCGGCGTGAGCCGGCGGGGTCGGCGGTGTGTGTTCGGCTCAGCGGTCCTCGTCGGGGCCGGCCGATAAGCCGGTGGTGGGGCGAGCGCCCCTGGTCCGGTCCGCGCCGTCGTCGCATTTCGTGGGGCCCGCGGGATCGGGGGTCTGCACGAGCATGCCGACCGTGGACGACGACCGCGGACCCGGTCCAGGTCTGCGTGGGCGGCGGATCCGACACGTCGGCCCGTGCTTTCGGCCGCGGGATGACGGCCGGACCCGAATCGGGTCACTCGGCGTCGTCGGTGGCAGTGAGGGCGGCGCGCGCGTCGACGTGGCCGAGGATGGTGACGGCGAGGACGGTCAGTCCGGCGAGCACGTCGTTGACGGTGGCGGGCGTGGCTTCGGAACCGAAGCCATAGTCGAACAGTATCGGCGAGAGGAGCAGCCATCCCCCGGCCAGCACGCCGGCGACGGTGGCGGTCAGTACTCGCAGCGGCCGGGTCAGTCGGGTGAGGCCGAGGACGGCGACCGCGGCTCCGACGACGATTTCGTTCCAGCGGGCGGCGGACCAGAATTCGGTGCCGGGTTCGTGCCACAGGAACGGCGACATCGCGACCCAGGCCCCGAAGAACAGGAGGATGGTGCTGACCATGCCGGGGGTCTGCGGGCCGGGCAACCGCTGGTGCCGGCGCAGGTTCTGGTCGGGGCTTCCGGCCGGTCCGGGCGTCAGGTGTTCGACGACTCGGCGGGGACCGCGGGCCTCAGGGCGGGGGAAGGGTCCGGTCGGGGGACGGTGGCTGCTCGTCATGTGAGGTTCCTCGCTGGCTTCTCCCCTCGCTCCGGTTCGGGTGTCTACCCGGCCCGGGGCGGGGTGGGAGGTCTCAGTGGGTGTCGACGACGACGGCGTAGGAACCGACCCCGACCAGACGGACCCCGGCCACCTGTCCGTGCTCGCCGAGCAGCGCGGTGATCGCTCCGGAGTCGGGATCGAACTCGACGTCGGCGACGGTGCCCCACTCGTTGCCGGCGGTGGTCAGCACGCGCTTGCCGACCAGGGTGTGGTCCTTGCCGGTCAGGGCCGCGATTGTCGCGTCGGGTTCGCCGACTGCATCCGGCCCGTCGACGATGACTGCGTCGTCCCCGAACGCGCCGATGTTCGTCCAGGGCACGATGGTGCCCGCCCCGGACTTTTTCACCTGCACCGCGACCACCCGGCGCACGGCCGGGTCCACGACGAAACCGGCGACCTGCCCCACCGTGTCGGCGGCGGCGGAGCCGACCACCTGCCGACCCACCGCGGCGGAAAAACGCATCAGCGTGCACCTCCCAGTTGCGTCCGGAACGCATCGACAGCGGCACCGAACCCCGCCAGGTCGTCACGGACGAAACCGGTCGCACTCGCCGGCACGATCAGATGTTCCCCGGACGCGGCCAACGTATCCGGCAACGGAAGAAGCATCTTGGTTCCCTTGTGCCCCGATGCCTCCGACGATTCGATCTCGTAGCCCACGACATCGCACCGCCCGTTCGCGGCGTCGCCGACCTCGACGATCACATCGACCACGGCCCCGAGGGCGGTACCGGAGTCGGTGAGCACCTCGGCGCCGAGGACGTCGTTGCCCGAGCCGTGGCGAGACGAGGCGCGCTCGAGCACCCCCGTCAGCGGGGCCAGGGCCTTCTCGTCGACGATCATGACCGCATCGGCGCCGAGTGCGGCGACATGCTCCCAGGTCAGTCCGCGATCGAGGGGGCCGGAGAGCGGCCCGCGCCCGGCGAGGGTGAATCCGGCGACCTCGCCCCCGTCGGCGGCGTAGACGATGTCCTTGACCTGGGCGACGGCCTCCCCCGCCATCGTCACCACCGGGCGGGTGGTGATCTCGCTGCACCGCATCAGCATGCTCATCGCCGGCCCTCACCGCCGGCGTCGTCGGTGGGGCGGTCGGGGTCGGCGATGATGACCCCCCCGGTCCGGCGGCGGGCCTGCACCATCAGCAGCACGCCGACGCTCACCGCGACCACCGCCGCGATCAGAATCAGCCAACCCCACCACTGCATCCGGGGTCACCCCTTCGACCCTTCCCGATCCGAGAGACCGCTGAACCAGGCTTTCTCGAGTCTACTCTCCGCGGCCGGTGCCCCACCCCCGTTCCGGACCCCGTACAGGCCGGGCGTCCCGTCTGCGCCGAGGGAGCCGGCCCCCTGTGCCCGGTCGTTTCCGGACATTCTTGACGACGGGGACACCCGGGCGGAGCTGGGCTGACCGAAATCCCCTGCCGTCGAATGGGAAAGCGACTCACCGGCCGCCGGGTCGGGCGTCCGGTGGCTTTCGGCGGTGCTTGCAGTTCGGGGTGCGCAGCGGTCCGCAACCGGCCAGCGGGATCCCGGCCGGTCAGGAGGTGAGGATCCGGTCCTCACCGGCGATCCACCGGATCCAGCCTCCCTCGAAGTTGGTTTGCCGCCCGCCCGGGACATCGAGCTCGTCGGAGGTGGGGAACCCGAACCGGCCGTTCTCGAAACCGTGGCGGCCCCATTCGGCGAAGATCGCCCCGTACACCGGGTGGGTGCCGGTGGGAGCGAAGTAGATGTTGCCCTGCTGGAATCGGTTGAAGCGGCCGATCCCGTCGGGGGTGGTCAGCTCCCCGCTGACCGGCCACCCCACGGCGGAGGTGGGCCCGCCGAGCTCGGTGTACTTGGCCCCGATCCGACCGTAGACCTCCCAGGCGCCGGTCTGCTCGGTCCAGAACATCGCGCCGTGGGCGAAGTCCTGGGACCGGCCGCCGTCACGCTCGGCTTCCTGCCCGGTGCAGCGACCCAACGGACCGTCCTCCCCACCGATCGCGATGTAGCGGGCACCGATCGCCCCGTAGGGCAGGCAGCAGGCACGTTCCTCGGTGCTGCAGGCCACCAGGAGCGCCCCAGCCACGGACCACACCGCCAGCAGACCCATTCGCCGCAGCATGTCATGTCACCTCCCACCCGCAGTCCCCCGTCAGACCGGGAGACGTGTCGAGCCCGGGGTAAACCGGTACGGCATGGGCGTACCCGAGCGCAGCGGCGACAAACCCGGCCCGGGCGACGACCGCGGCGACGCGTCCCGACCGGGCGCCAGGTGCACTTCTCTCACCCCGGGACGCCGGGGCGGCGCGGCGGACGGTCGTGCACCCGGAGGTCTGCACCGACACGATGCCGGTCCGCCACCGCGAGCGCCCGGTGCGGTCGCGGCGTTCTCGGTTCCCGGTCGCCGGCGCGGGGACGAGGTCCCCGGGTGCATCCCTTCCACACGCCGACCGTCTCGCCCGCACTCCCGGCTCGGCTCGCCGGCATCCGCCCCCCGTGCGCCGGGAGGGACGTATGGCTTCCGGGGAGTTTGGTCTCCGGTGCCCGACCGGCCGACGATGCCGACGACAGTGGCACGGACGGCCGCGGCGGGGAAACGCGAATGTGTGACCGAAACCGCGGGTGCGCGCCGAAGGATGCGAATCAGCGAGTGCATCGCCCCGGGCATCGTCGGAGACGACCTGCAATCCCTGATGCCTGCGGTGTCTGTCCGTGCCGCGCTCCGGTCTCACGCCCCGGGATCGGGAGCGGACCAGGGGGACGAGCCGCGCTGACGGACGGTTTACCGGCGGCGGTCGACGGAAACCCTGGTTGAGAGGGTCCATCCTGCACCGACTGCGCGAAGGAACGCGTGATGGCAACGCCACATTCTCGTCCGACTCGGAACTCGGTCACCTCCACTCCCGTGCAGCTCGCTGCGCTGGTGGTGGGTGCGGTGTTCCTGCTCGTCGGCGTCGCCGGTTTCGTCCCTGGTGTCACGTCCGACCTGGACCGGCTCGCCGCCGCCGGGCATGACTCCGGGGCGATGCTGGTGGGCCTGTTCCAGGTGTCCGTGCTGCACAACATTGTCCATGTGGTGTTCGGTATCGCCGGGATCGCCGCTGCCCGCCTGGCTTCGGCGGCCGGGATCTATCTGCTCCTCGGTGGTCTGATCTACCTGGCGCTGTGGGTGTTCGGCTTGCTGATCGACAAGGGTGGGTCGGTCAACTTCATCCCCCTCAACACCGCCGACGACTGGCTCCATTTCGTCTTGGGTCTCGGCATGATCTGGCTCGGAATCCTGCTCACCCGGGGAAATCGCGCCGACGCCCGCGGGACTCTCTCCTGACCGGAGCTCCGCACTGCGTCCGGTCCGGGTTCGTCTGCCTGTTCCACTGGCGTTGCCGGTCCCGAGGCTCGGTGCCCGCCGTCCTCGGCGCCACTCGAACGAGTGGACAGTTCGGAGAAATACACCCGCATACCGGGGTGTGCACCGGCGTTTTCCCTCACCGGTTTGGGGGGTGCCGGCCGGGGTAGGTCACCGGACGAGGACCTGGCCGTGCGCGGGACGGGGGTTCGCACGCTGTCGACGAACGTGAGACGAGGTGGAACAGGTGCTGTCGGACACCGAGCAGAAGAAGAAGTTGTCGCTGACCGGATCGGTCGCGCTGGGGACCGGGGTGATGATCGGCGCAGGCATCTTCGCGCTGGTCGGACAGGTGGCGGAACTGGCCGGGTCCTGGGTGCCGTGGGCGTTCGTCGCGGGCGCGCTGGTGGTTGCGTTCAGCGCCTACTCGTACGTGCGGTACTCGAGCACGAACCCGTCCTCGGGTGGGATCGCGATGATCCTGAAGGCCGCGTACGGCCCCGGTGTGGTGGCCGGGTCGTTCTCGTTGTTCATGTATGTGTCGATGATCCTGGCCGAGAGCCTGCTGGCCCGGACCTTCGGCACGTACCTGCTGCGCCCGTTCGGGATGCAGGGCTCAGCCGTGTGGGTGCCGGTCCTGGCGGTGGTGGCAATCGTCGCCGCGACGGTGGTCAACCTGGTCGGCAACCGGTGGGTGGAAGGGTCGGCGACGGCGACCGCCGCGATCAAGATCGTCGGGATCGGGGCACTGGCGGTGGCCGGGATCGCCGCCACCGGCGTGTCGGCATTCTCGCGGCTGGTCACCGGGGGCGCGGATGCGACGCCGCCGGAGAGCGGACTACTCGGTTTCCTGGCCGGCATCGCCCTGTGCATCCTGGCGTACAAGGGCTTCACCACGATCACCAATCAGGGTGACGATCTACGCGATCCCCGGCGCAACATCGCGCGCTCGATCGTGATCGCGATCGCGGTGTGCACGGTGCTCTACCTCCTGCTGACCGTCGCGGTCACCGGGAGCCTGTCGGTGCCCGAGATCGTCGCCGCCCGCGACTACGCACTGGCCGAGGCTGCCGAGCCGCTGTTCGGGTCCTGGGGTGTGTGGCTGACGGTGGCGGTGGCGGTGGTCGCGACCCTGTCCGGTTTGGTGGCGAGCCTGTTCTCCGTGTCGCGGCTGTACGACATGCTGCGACAGATGGGCCAGGTGCCCGGGTTGCCGGGGTCGGTGAATCGGCAGTCGCTGCTGATCACGGCAGCGTTGGCGCTGGTGACGGCGACGGTGTTCGATCTGAGTCAGATCGCGTCGCTCGGGGCGATGCTGTACCTGTCGATGGACATCGCCATTCACTGGGGCATGGTCCGTCGCCTGCGCGACGAGGTGGAATTCGCAATCTGGGTCCCGGCGGTGGCGATCGCGCTCGATGTGCTCGTGCTCGTGCCCTTCGTGATCATGAAGGTGCGCACGGATCTGTTCACGGTGGTCGTCACCGCAGTGGTGGCCGCCGCCGTCTTCGCGGGCCAATGGCTGATCGTGCGGCGCCGCGGCGACGCCGAGACCGATCCCCGGTCGTCGGGCGGGCACCGGTCGCAGAAGCGGTGAGATCGCCCGCGGACGGGTGGTGTCAGTTGACGGTGGGGCGGGTCGGCGGTGGCGGCTCGCCCGGCGTCCAGACGTCGAAGGGCACGTCGAAGGTCACCGAGCCGGCGCGCTCGAAGACGAAGGTGAACGGCACGGCCGTGCCCGGGTCGACAGCAGCATCGGCCATCTGCACCCGCACGGTGATCGGATTGTCGGGGGCCAGGGGTTTGTCGAGCTGTTCGATCGGCTGGCCGGCGGCCAGGGCGGTGTCCGGGCGCAACTCCAGGGCGGCGGGGTCGGCGTCGATGGTCACCGAGGTGGCCTCCTCGGATGCGATGCGCACCAGCCGGTCGACGATGTCGACGCTGGTGTTGACGGCGGTGAACGCCAAGGTGGGGTCGCCGTACCCGGAGGGGCCCTGCGGTTCCGGTTCGGCGTCGAGGTAGACGTTGCGCAGCAGGATGTGTCCGACCTCGGCGCTGCTGCCGTTGCCGCCGCCGCGCACGTCGGCGGTCTGGGCCTGTTGCCCGGCCCCGCACGCGGCGCTCAGCAGCAGCAACGGCCCCAGAACGGCGGGGAGCCGGGGGCGTGTCCGGGGGCGTCGGGGACGCGGCGAGAAGACGGTGGTCATGAACTTCGGTGCCTTTCCGATCGTGGGTGCCCCGAGGGACGCCCGGGGCAGAGGAGGGCGTTCGTTCGGCGCTTATTCGACGACGGCGCAGGCGACGCGGGGCCCGGCGTCGCCGGTGCTCAGGGTCTGCCGGTCGGGGACGGTGGCGCCGTCGGGCAGGGTGTAGCGGGTGGGGATGTGGCCGAAGTTGTCGGGGTCGGCATGCACCACCACGGCGCGGCCGCGGCCGTTGTTGTTCAGATCGGCCAGGGTGAATGCGTCGGTGGAGGTCACCAGCAGTCCGCGGCCGTCGTCGCGGACGTAGATCGAGGTCAGGTCCCCGCTGGCCGGGACGCCGGTACGGTCGCCGAGCTGCAGGTGCCCACCGGCGGAGAGGAAATCACCGCTCCGGTCCCCGTCGGGGGCGGTCGAGTCCGCCTCGCATGTGCCGTTCTCGTGGACGTGGAAACCGTGAAAACCCGGTTCCAGCCCGGACACGTGCGCCTGGATCTCGAGGAAGCCGGCGCGTTCGACGAAGGTGACCGTGCCGGCCGGATCGCCCTCGGGGTCGGCGAAGCCGGCGGAGACGAAGTTGCCTCCGGGTGAGTGTCCGGGCTCGCCCGGTATCTCGCCGGTGGTCAGCGGCGCCGGCGAGCCGGTGAACACCGACGGGACACCGGCCGGGGATTCGGGTGGATCGTTGTCGGTGGTGCAGCCGGCCGCGGCCAGGATCGCGGCCCCGGCGAGCAGGGCAGCCCCACGGCGCCGCGAGCTCCGGGCGCGCGGTGTCGGCTCCCGGGTGCAGGGACGAGTGGGGGCGGGGTGCGGCACGGTCATGGTTGTTCTCCTGTCCCTCGAGGGGCGCGTCGCTGCGCAGGGAATGCCACGAACCGGGCCCGGGGACAGTCGGGGTGAGCAGCGGGGGTGTCGCGCCGATCGTGTCGTGCGCCCGGCTCGGGCGACGCGCATGCCCCTGCCGTACCCGCACCCCCGCGGCCACAAACGAGGTCGGCGCACGTGAAGGGGCGGCCGGGAAGTGCCGGAACGGCAGGCGGGGGAGCGGCGCGCGTGGGGCCGCCGGTCGCCCCCACCGTCTGTGGCCGGGCCCGACGTAAGGGCTGTGAACTGCAAAAACGCCGGCGCCGGAGCCGCAGTCGGGCACGGCCTCGGCGGCGCCGCGCCCCGCGGCCGGGACCACATGAGTAATGCTCGACCCGCGCATTGCAATCGCATAACCATGCCGTGCTGCGCCGTACTCTGCCTTGACGCGGCGCGGGACGTTACGCGTGGAGGACAGATCGATCCGACCTGCACCCTCGATCTCCGGCCACCCCGGGCCGCGTCCGCTTCCCTGCCTCCCATATGGGCACGGTGGTCCCTGAGCCGGCCGCACGAACGGAAATGCCGTAATGACCAGCAACCCGTCCTTCGCACCCGCCCCACCCCCGACCGGGCCATCACTGTCGGCGCCGGCCACCGGCCTCGCGTCGGCTCCGGCCCTGCAGGTCCACCTCGACCCCTGCCCCGACGGTCCGTTCGTGCTCACCGTGCGCGGGGACATCGACCTCGCCACCGCACCCGCGCTCGAGCCCCATCTGAGCCGGGCGAGCGCCGACGGTCCGGCTCTGGTGCTGGATCTGACGGGGGTGTCGTTCCTCGGGTGCGTCGGCATGGCGATGTTCGACGCCGCGGCGAACCGGGTGCGCCGACGCCGCGCCACACTCACCACCGCCGTGCAACCGCACGTGCGCCACATGCTGCACCTGGCCGGTCTCGACGCCACGCTGGCGTGCTGCGACACCGTCGCCGAGGCCGTGGCCGCCACCAACGACCACACCCGAACCTGACCACCCGGGAAGGAGAAGACGATATGCGCACCCGACACCGCCTGTCCGGCCTGATCGGTGTGCTGGTGCTGATCTGGCTGGCCATCGGCGCCGTCGCGGCCGGGCAACGCGGCTACTACGACGACGCCTCGACCAACTGCGCCAGTGTCGGCACCATCGCCGCCACCGACGTGGCCGGACCGTTGAACTACGCCGGGGTGAACCCGACCGTCGACTGCGAATACCCCCAACCCAGCCCGTAGGGGAGGACACGGAAAGGAAGACTCATGGCAGCACAGGACCGACCCGTCCAGCCCATCCTGATCGACCTGAACGACACCGACCTGACCCTGGTCGATCCCGGTGACGACATCCGCGGCCGCGCCGTGTACGACCGCGACGGCGACAAGATCGGCACCGTCGACGGTCTGCTCGTCGACGAACAGGACCACACCGTACGGTTGCTGAGAATCGGATCCGGCGGCTTTCTCGGCTTCGGCCAGACCGACCGCCTCGTCCCGGTCGACGCCGTCGCGCGCATCGACCCCGACGCGGTCCATCTCGACCGCACCCGCGGTCACATCGCCGACAGTTCCCCCTACGATCCGGAACTGGCCCACGCCCCGCAGTACTACGCCGACCTGTACGGCTACTACGGATACCGCCCGTTCTGGGGCCCCCGCGACATCCCCCCGCCCGTCTCCCCCCCACATCCGATGAGCGACCACCCGCCCCGACCACCTTTCGTCCCGCCCGCGACCGGCCCGCACACCAACTCGGCACCCCGCCGTGCGCAGCCGCCCGCCCCCGACCCCGAGGGCCTTTCATGACCGACACGAACGCAGACCTGTCCGCACCCGCAACGACCAGCACCGAATGGATCAAACACCATCTGGCCCGGATGGACTCGGAGCCACCGGCTCCGGTATCCAGCCCCGGCCCGCGGATACCGGCCTGGGACCACGGCGCAGCCGGCGGGGGCACTTCCCGCCCCGAGGCGCCCTGAAGGCCCTGTCCGGCTTCCGGATCGACCCGGGCAAGGTACCTGTTGCCCGGTCCGGCCTTGTCCGACCCGAAGGGGTGGCCAAGCGTGTGGTGGCGGCGCGATGGGCGGGGAGGCGGCAGCGCAGGTCACCGACCTGGCCCGGGAGCCGAAGGTGCGTCGGCAACTGTGAGCTGCGGACAGCTACCGGGCGGTGCACGACGTCGTGGTCCGCGCTCAGGGGAAGCGGGCGCGCCCCAGCGGCCAGGTCCCTTTCCTCCGAAATCTGCGCTCCGGGCGAGTACCCCCCCGGGCCCGCCGTCGGAACCCGCCCGGCTCCCCGCCGTCGGTGCCAGGCACCGGGCACGGGGGCGGCCTACTACGCTGAACGGAACATGATCGATCGTCTGCCTCTGGCGCCGTGCCCGGTGACCGACTGGAGCGACGAGCGTCGCACAGCGGTCTTGCGCGCCACCCGGTGGGGTCATCGCTGGGGGCGGTTCGGGTGGCTGCGCCGGGCCCTGGTGTGGTCGGCGCTCGTGCTCGTGGCGGTGCTGACCCTGTACGGGCAGTACTGGCTCCACGACGTCGCCCCCGAACGGGAGAGGCTGGCTCACACCCGTCCGGATCTGCATCAGGTTTTCGAGGCGGCCGAGCTGGCCGACCGGGCCACCGCGGTGGTCGATCTGGTCGGACTCGGCAACCTCGACGCCACCGACACCGCTCGCTCCCTGCCGGCCCTGGCCGCGCTGGGGCAGGTGTGGGCGGTGCAGTACGACAACGCCGGTCTCGACACCGCGGTGATCAGCCGGATGATCGTCGCGCACGCGGAGCAGGCCGGGGTGGAGCGGATCGTGCTGGTCGGACACAGCATGGGCGGCATCCTCGCGCTCGAGGTGGCCGAGCACGTCGTCGCCGACCCGGACCTGGACCTGCTGGCCGTGATCTTGGACTGCACCCCGATCGATCTGCACGCGGTGCGGGCCGAAGCCCGCGATGCGGGGGAGGACCTGCTGCGCTGGATGGGCTGGCTGCCCGGCGCTCGGGAAAGCCGCACCCTGCGCCTGGTGGTCGAGGTGGCCGCCCGCCGGGACCGCTACCTCCTCTCCCACCGGCACCGCCTGCCCACCGTCGACCCCGGCGCCCTGACCGAGGCCGTCACCGACGTGCTCCGGGACAAAATCTTCTCCCGCCGGGCCGCCAGCAACGGGCTGATCGAGGCGCAGTTCCGGGCCATCGTCGCCTCCGGTGCACTCGACCACCTGGGGGCGCTGGCCGTGCGGCGGGGGGAACGCTCGGCTCCGGCGGTGGTGTTCCTACGGCCCCGCCGCGGTACCGACGACGAGGTCGTCGACGTGGACTACACCCAGACGGTGTTGTTCGACCGGATCGGAGGCCCGCAGGGCCAGCTGCGGGTGGTACGGCTCACCGGTACCGGCCACGCCAATCCCATCCAGCAGCCGCAGGCCTACAACGCCGCCGTCGCCACGAAGATCGTGCCGTTCCTCGACCGTCTCGCCGGGCAGGACGAGCGCCCGGTGCTCGCCGGCGGGCGGTGACCCCGGCACCCAGGTCCCGGGGCGTCGGGCTGTAGTGGTTACGCGCGAGAGGTTTCCGCGGGTCGGGGGCTGCCGTCGGGAGATTGCATGGTGTGTGTCACATGTTCTGCCCTCGCGATGGTCGGATCGGTTCGGTATCCGAGGCGCCACACCGCTCCCTGCGGTCGCTGTCCTGGCGAGTCCCGTGGCGTACCTGCGGCACGCGCACCACCGTTTCCCCGGGGCGTGTAGCCACCCCATCTCCACCGAACCGGTGTCCCGGGCATTCGCCGCCTCTGCTGCCCGGACCGGGAAGGAAGGTCCTCGCGTGCCTCGCACCCCACCCGCACCGTCCTGCCCGTCATCGAGACACCCTCTCGCGCTGCTGTTCGTGCCCGCGGTCGTCACCTGGGCGGAGCTGTCAGCGGGAGCGGTCGCTGCCGCGGCGGGCCAGTCGTTCCCGATGAGCATGCTCGCCGTCGCTCCGGCGATGGCGACGGCCGCGGCGGCAGCCGTGCTGCTGCGGCCCTGACCACCACGCCGACACGAGTGAAACGATGATCTACCGCGCTACGTAGTCCGTCCACCGGGTTCAGCACCGCCGCGCTCAAGGCCCGTATCGATGCGATGTTCGCCGAGCCGACCCCCACACCGCCGGGACCGGTCCCAATCCAGGCCTGTTCCGGACCGACCACGGTACCGGTGTGGCTCGTCGCGCTGGGACGGGTGACGCTACCGGGCACCCCCACCCGCTCCTGGCATCCTCGAAGCCGACCACGCCGTTCTCGAGGCGAGCGTCGGCTGGCCCCCGACCGCCCGCCGCACAGACTTCGCGGGCGGTGCTCGGGGGCGTGAGCGTCGGCGCTCAATCCAAGGAACCGATCAACTCCCGGCAGGCCTGCTCGCATCGCCGGCACGCCTCGGCGCACGTCTTACAGTGCGCGTGGTGGGAGGCGTGCTGGGCGCACTCGTCCCCGCAGGACTTACATGCCGACGCGCAGGTCTCGAGCACCGAACGCGTCAGGGCGGCGTCGTAGCCGGTGCGGCGCGAAAGGACCCGGCCAGTGGTGTCGCAGATGTCGGCGCAGTCCAGATCGGTGCGAATACAGTTGATCAACTCGGCCACCGTGTCCTCGCTCAGGCAGGCGTCGGCGCAGGCGGTGCAGGCCTGGGCGCATTCGATACACGCCTCGATGCACGCGGTGAGCTTGCCGGTGTCGAGGCCGCCGAGGTCCTTCGGGTAGCTGTCGAGCATGGCCGCTGCAGTGCTCATCAGTGGCTGTCCTTTCGTCGGGGAGTCGAAGCATCGGAGCTGCACGCTCCGGTATCGACTCGCGTACCCACCGAACCGGCAGATAATGCGAGAGGCCGAGATCTTCTCCGGCCGGTTCCGGTGCCGGGGCGTTGCTGTTACGCGGTGCTCAGCGGCCGGTGGCCGTGATCGGCACCGACGTGTGCGCAGATCTGCGCCCCATCTCGCCGGTGTGCAGGTATCCGGTCTCCAGACACGGGGTGGGTGGCAGGGGCATGGTTGGACGTCGCTGCCCTCCGGACGATGCCGGTCGGAGCCGACTTGTCCCCCCGGCGGACCCGATGACGTCCCGAACTCAAATCACAGTGGCAAGGTCTTCTCACCTGTGCAGCGTCGATCCGGGGCGCCGCGCATGCGCCCGCGTCTGTCGGGGTGCTTCGTCTCGCTGCCGGTGTCCCTCACGGCGGGTCCCATCGCCCCTCGAGTGCCTGGCCGACCCGCCGGGCGAGGTCGTCGAACTGCGCACGGTTCGCGGCCTCGTGGCCGGCGATGTGCTTCTGCAGTCGCCCGAGCTGGTCGGTGATCGCCGCACGCTGCTGCGCAGTGGCGGCCTTCCACGCCAGCTCCCGCAGCATCGACAGCAACGCGTCCAGCACCGCCGGATCGTCGGCACCGTAGAGCCGCGGCTGAGTGCACACCAGATCCAGCAGTTCGGCGAAGGTCGGTCGCGCCAGCACCACCCGGACCCGCCCGTCTTCGTCGCACAGGGGGTACGGGCCGAGTCCGAGGTCGAGTAGGTCGCCCAGGACCGCGGTGCACGAGACCAGTCCGTGCACCGCGGTGGTCGGATCGTTGATGCCGGGCGACAGGGCCCGCACCACCACATCGGTCAACTGCCGCAGCCCGTACCCGATGTCCTGGACCGCGGTGCGTTCGCTGCCGGTACGCAGCGCACCGCGCACCCGGACGCACAGCCTTCGGGCCTCGTCCTCGGTCAGGGGCTGCGGACGCGGGGACCACCACGACGCGACCGGCGTGCCCGCCAGCGCCGGACTGCCGACCGGCCGGAGCACCCACACCACCGCCTCGGCCTGCTCGGCGGCGGCGAGCAGCGCGTGTTCGTCGAGCTCGACCAGGAATCCGGACGAGGCCGCTTCGACGTAGTGCGGGCTCGGTGGTGGGACAGGCAGTGCGGGCCGATCCTGCCGATCCGGAGGCAGCAACCTGGTGGCGGTCTCGCAGGTGGCGGCGCGCACCTGTTCGAGCACGGCCTCGACGCGGATCTGCCGGACCAGATGCCCGAGGAACAGCACGAGTGCGAGGACGCTGGCCACTGTCAGCAGGTACGCCGTCGTCAGGGCTATCTGCGGGACGAACCCCGGCCCGGCGGTGTCGCCGCGGACGGTGCGCAGCACGGTCAGCGCGTAGGCGAACGTCGCGAGGAACAGCCCCAGGGTGCGCTGGACGACCCGGTCGGCGGCGAAGGTGCGCAGCAGCCGCGGCGAATACTGACTGCTGGCCAGCTGCAGGGTCACCAGGGTCAGCGAGAACGTCAGCGAGGTGACGGTGATCAGCGACCCGGCGACCACGGCCAGCACCTCGCGAGCGGCGTCGGCACCACCGCCGAACAGGTACCCCGCCACCGTCGGTGGCAGCCGGTCGTCGACGGCGGCGTCGAGCTCGGGCAGGCCGATGCCCGCCAGCACGGCCAGCAGCACCGCCGCCGCCGGGACCGGCCACAACCGCGACCGCATCGCCTCGGCGAGTGCCCGGCGCCGGTCGAGCACCGCGGTGACCCGGCCCTGCGGCCGGTCGGCGCCGGACGCGTGTACGGACCCGGTGGAGGGCATCAGTGTTCACCGGCGGTCGAGGTGCCGGGACCGGGGCGCTGACCTGGATGCGTCACATCGTCGAGGGCGGATCCGTCCCCGTACCGGTCGCCGGTGACCACGCTCATGCTGCCGTCGGTTTCGAGCACCACGGCCGCGACCCGGCCGAGGTCGCCGGCGCCGGACGCACGGACCGCCTGCCGGACCTCGGCCGGGCTGACGCGCTGTTGCCGCAGCGCCGAAGCCAGCACGGTGCCATGCTCGACGAGCAGGGTCGGGCGGGCGGTGAGTACGGTGCGGCCCCGGGGCCAGCGCGAGGAGACGAACGCAGCGAGGTACTGCAAGCCGGCCAGCAACGCCAACGCCACGACACCTTCGCTCCAGGACACGTCCGCGCTGAGCAGGATCGTGGCCAGGGTCGAACCCAACGCGACGGTGACCACCAGGTCGAACGCATTGAGCTTGGCCAGGGTCCGTTTACCGGACACCCGCAGCACGACCACCAGGGCGACATAGGCGGCCGAACCCACCGCCAGCACCCGCACCAGCGCGGACCACGAGTCGAACCACATTCTTCGGGCATACCCCGGCGCCGGCGGGGTAACCGTCCGGTGATGGCTACCGACCACACCGACCACTCCGATCCCGCGTTGCACTGCCGGTGGGCGGCGAGCAGATCGTGATCGACCACCGGTACGAGAGCGCCTCGATCGTCAACGACGTGCTGGTCGCGGTGTTCTTCACCACCGGCAGCGTGCTGTTCTTCTCCGAGTCCACCCAGACGGTGGGTACCTGGCTGTTCCTGCTCGGCTCGCTGGATCTGCTCGCCCGGCCGGTCATCCGGCTCGGCCGGCGTGTCCACCTGCAGCGCCTTCGCGCCCGCACCGGCGACGACCTCAGCTACGACTACTGACCCGCCGGCCCGAGCCGGCGCGGTACGATGCCCGACCGGCGATCAGCGCGGCCGGGCAGACGGTGTCGCCGGTGCGGTGGAGCGACGGTAGAGGACGCGTCCGACGACCGCGGTGACACCGAAGATCACCGTGCTGGTCGCCAGCACCAACGACCCGGCCGCCAACACCGTCTCGTTCGCGCCCAGCCGCTCGGCCTCGAGGGTCAGGTAGAACAACGCCGACACCCCGATCGGACCGAACCAACCCAGATACAGCGCATCGGGCTGCGGCAGACGCAGCGGGCGGCGCAGCAGCAGCAGAATCGGTACCCGGCGCAGTGCCAGCACCGCGAGTGCCAGCGTCGGCCCCGCCCAGCCGAGCTCGACCCACTGCTGCCACGGCAGCATCGCTCCCAGCAGCACGAACAGCGGCAACACCGCGAACCGGTTGATCGCCTCGTCGATCGGGACCTCCGCCGCCCGCTCGCGACCGGTGCCGGTCCGGTTGAACGCCAGCCCGCCGACGAACACCGCCAGCACCCCGTCGACATGGGCCAGCCCCGACACGCCGAGAATGCCCAACGCGAGCACCACGGTGAAAAACAAGGCCGGGGCGGGGGCGGTGGCGCCGTACTTCTCCCCCCACCGCAGCGCCCGGCCGCCGGCCCAGCCGATCATCGCGCCTACCAGGGCCGCGCCGAGGATCTGCCACACCGACTCCACCGCCGCCTGCCCCGCCCCCATGCCGCCGGCGAGCGCGATCGCAGCCAGCACCAACGGCAACGCCAACCCGTCGTTGGCGCCTGATTCGAGGGACAGAATCTGCCGATCCCGGGCGGGCAGATCCTGCTCGGCGGGTTCCCCGGTCACCACGCTCGACGCCAGGACCGGGTCGGTCGGGCACAGGGCAACGCCGAGCAGCACCGCCGCTGTCAGCGGCACGGACAGCACCGCCCACCCCACCCCGGCGGTGACCGCGGCCATGACTGGCATCGCCACCGCCAGCAGCAGCGCGACCGGGCGCCACTGCCGACGTACCTCGGTGATCGGGTAGCGCAGCGCTACGGCCATCACCGACATCGCCAGCAGGATCCGGCTCACCTCGTGCAACAGCGTGTGTTCGACTGTCACCGGCGCGAGGCGGAGCACATCGAGAACGTAGGGCCCGAGCAGGACGCCGGCGGCCAGCCCGAGCAGCGGTTCGGAGACCGGAAGCCGGCGCATCTGCGACGACAGGGCCGCCACCGCGACCCCGAGTACGCCGAGCGTGGCGAGCACAATGTCGACAGTCATGGCTGAGAGTTGCCCCGCACCGGCACCGCGTAAGCCGACCGGCCGGAGATGACGGCCGGGCCGCCTGTGCGCGCCGCGGCTGCGGGTCGGGCCTCTACGGGGTTCTCCGCCGGATCTTCTCCTCGGCGGAGGCGAATTCTCCACCGAGGATGCGCTCGGCCATCCGGCGACAGAAGACTTCGTTCTCGTAGCCCTGATTGCCGTCGGTGGCGACGATGTTGCCGTTGACGACGAGCTGCCATCCCCATTTGCCGTCTGCTCGTTCGACGATGATCCTCTGCGCCATCGGCTCCTCCGTGGTGCGAGCGTCGGGTGATCGAGTCGAGCGCATACCCGAACCCGCCTCGGTCAAACGTTTTTCGGGTCTTTCCCCACATCCGGGACAGACTGGCGACCACGGAGGTGATCTGCCTCGACCGGCATGAGCGATACCGCTGCACGTTCCCGTGCGGCTGGTGCGTCGTCGCGCAGCGACGCTGCGCCACCTGTAGTGGGCGCACCAATGGGATGGTCTTCTGTTCCAACGAGGCATACGCACAGCGGCAGTGGCGCATCATGGACGCGGGAGTTGCCTGCGGTCACTTCGGTACGCAGCCATGACCGCGGCAGCTCCCGCCCGGGGCCGGGCAGCAAGCGAGGTCGGAACGCTCGCCGTAGCGCGGTGCCGGCGGCACCTCGACCTCGCTTTGCCCTGGTGCCCGGGCGGTGCCTTGCCTGCGCGATTGCTACCCGACCGTATGTCTACCCGGGCGGGCACCTTGGTGCGGCGGAAACGTCCGGCCATAGCCATATCGGGTGAGGTGCCGCAACTGGCCAGTGGGGCATGTTCAGTGTGCCTGCCGCGCAGTGCTCTCGAGTGCTCAGCGGTGACGGGGCAGGCGCACGATGTGGAGGAAGAAGTTGTCGATCCGGCGTATCACGTCCGCGAACTGGGCGAAGTCCACCGGTTTGGTGATGTAGGCGTTGGCGTGCAGCCGGTAGCTGCGCAGCAGATCCTCCTCCGCCGCGGAGGCGGTGAGCACCACCACCGGGATCTGCCGCAGTTCGGGATCCGCCTTGATCCGGGCGAGAACCTCGCGGCCGTCGTACCGGGGCAGGTTCAGATCGAGCAGGATCAGATCGGGCCGCGGCGCATCGGAGTAGGGGCCGCGCCGGAACAGAAAACTCAACGCCTGCTCACCGTCGCGTACGACGTGCAGCGTGTTGGTGAGTTTGTGCTCGTCCAACGCTTCGCGGGTCATCAACTCGTCACCGGCGTCGTCTTCGACCAGTAGGACGACGATGGGCTCGGCGGGCTCGGTCATGCGCCGGACTCCCGGGGTCAGGGGGCATCGAACGTCCTCGACGGTACGCGGTGAGGCCGCGCCTGCGCTCGGGCCGTGCCGCCGCGGCACCGCGATGATCCCATCGGCACCACTGTCACAGCCACCACTGTCACAGCCACCACTGTCACAGCGCAGAACGGATGGTTCGACGCCGGGGCTGAGGATCGTGTGGCCCGTTCCGTCGGAAGGCTAGGGAAGCGGTGGAGCCGACAGCGGTGGCGTCGGTCGAGCGCCTCTCGACCTGGCACGATTTCCGGACAGTGATTCACCCGAGCCGTGGCGGGTACCCGCAGTCACTCCCTACTACGTCCGAGGCCACAGTGTTCGAACCGTCCGCTACGTCGAGTCGGAGTTCTCTACTGTCCACCAAGCCGGGAGCGACGGCATCTCCAGCGCGAAAACCCGAGGGTGCTCGCGCGCTCGTGTCGTGGGCGGCGGCATCGACGGCAGCAGGGAGCGTCGGCCTCGGCGCTGCACCGTCCACACGCGGCCGGCACCTGCCTTCTTCTCCTGTGGCCGAGGCGGGCGCGGGGGACCGGTCGTGCACCCGGAGGAGGTGAGCTGTTTCATGTCGGGTATCGAGCAAGCCGTTCTCGGTGACTGGCACGCAGCTGCCCATGCGGCGGTGAAGGCACTGTTGCTGTTTTTGACCGCGGCCGCCGTCTTCCGGGTGACCGTGCGCCGCACATTGGCCGAATGCGCACCGTTCGACTGGGTTGCCGTCGGTGCGGCCGGCGCGGTCGTAGGGCGTACGGCCACCGCCACCGACGCGTCGTGGTTGACCGGTACCGCGGCCCTGTTGGCGCTGCTGGCCGCCCATGCGGTGGTCGCGCGAGCTCGCTTCGTTCCGGGGATACGTCGGTGGGTCGACCCCCCGGTACAGGTGTTGATCCACGATGGGCGTATCGACTATCGCACGCTGCGCCGCTGCGGCCTGACCGTTGACGATCTCGAGGCGATCTTGCGCCAGCACGGTTACGACGACGCGGCCTCCGTTCGGCTGGCCGTGGTCGAAGCGCGTGGTGCGGTCTCCGTCCTGCCGAGGAGCCCGCTCGACTCGTCGCAGTCGTGAACGGTGAGGGGCAGGCCGATCGCCGAGAATGACGGTGCCGGACCCGGGACGTTGCGGCGCAAGAGACGAACGCCCGATCAGCCGGTAGAGCCGTGCCGCAGGGAATTTCGTGCGGGCGGCTCGCCGTCCCCGGCTCGCCTGTCCCCGGCGTGCCACCGCCCGCGGCGGGACGCAGCCGGACCCCGCCCGCGGGGGTCCGAGGCGATAGTGCGCGTCCTCCGGGTTCACCGGCGTCACCGTGGGTATCTCCTCTGCCGTGTCGACCCGGACAGTGCGGTGATGGAGTGGTGCGGTGATCTTTGCCCTGACGTTCGGGCTTGCGTTGTTGCTGGCGGTGCTGCTCTCGGCCCTGTCGGAGCGCAGCCCGCTGTCGACGTCGCTGATCTTCCTCGTCGCCGGTCTGGTGGCCGGTCCGCTGGCCCTCGACGCCGAGCACCTGAGCGCACCGGTTATCCGGGAGATCGCCAGCATCGCGCTGTTCGCGGTGCTGTTCGCCGACGGACAGCAGGCGCCGATACACGTATTGCGCCGGCAATGGGTCGGACCGACCCGGGCGCTGGTGATCGGGATGCCCCTGACCTTCGCCCTGGTGGCGGTGCTGGCACATCTGCTTCTCGGTCTGGATTGGGTCACCTCGATGCTGCTCGGCGCGATCCTCGCCCCTACCGACCCGGTGTTCGCGGCGGCTCTGGTGGGCCGCGACGATGTGACCCCGCGCCTGCGCAGCCTGCTCAACATCGAAAGCGGCCTCAACGACGGGCTGGCGCTGCCCGTGGTGGTGCTCTTGATCGTGGCGCTCGGCGGTATCGCGCCCGGGGAGAGCGCCGAAGTGGGACCGTTGCTGCTCGAAGTCGGCCTCGGCGGGGTGCTCGGTGTGGTGTTGCCGCTGGTCGCGGCCGCGCTGGTGCGGCTGCCGTTCTTCGGTGTCGAGCCGCGGGTGCAGCCGCTGGGTCCGCTGGCGGTGGCGGTGTTGTTGTTCGTCGCCTGCGAGACGGCGGGGGCGAATCTGTACCTGGCGGCGTTCACCGCAGGCATCACTTTCGCCAGCGTCAGCCCCACCGCCTCGGCGGCGTTCGCCCCGGTGGGAGAATTCGTCGGGGAGCTGTCCAAGAACGGTGCGCTGCTGGCGTTCGGGGCGCTGGTCAGCCCGGTGCTGCTCGCAGAAGTAGGGATTGCCGGCTGGATCTTCGCGGTCCTCGTACTCGTCGTCGGCCGACCGGTGCCGGTGATGATCTCGCTCCTCGGTACCCGCACCTTGAATTTTCGAGAGCGCCTGGCCGCGGCGTGGTTCGGCCCGAAAGGATTCGCCTCGGTCGTCTACGGATTGCTGGTGCTCGAATCCGACGTCCCGGAAGAAACCCACGTGCTGGCGTTGGTGGTGGCCACCGTTATCGTCTCGATCACCCTGCACAGCACCACCGACGTCCCGGTCGCCGCGGCGCTGCGCCAACGCGCAGGCGACGCGCCGGCCGCGGCCGGGCGCGGCAGCACCGTCACCGCAGATCCGTAGGCGTGGATGCCGGCCTCGAGAACACCGGAGCGCACCACAGTCCCGTGACGACGAAAGTCCCCACCGGCGCGCCGGTGGGGACTTCCACGGATCGGGGCGTGCGGTCGCCTCACGGCGAAAGGCGCAACGCAGCTCCAGCCCGACGGTCGTCTGCGAAGGCATCGAAGTTGAGCCCGGGGGACACGGTCACGTCCCGATCCGCGGTATTCAACACACCCGGGCGTGGCGGCATTCCGGCACGGAGGTGCCGTCGATCACAGGATCGTGTCCGGCCGCCTGTGGCATCTGCAGTGCCGACGGCATGTGCGGCGCGGCCGCGACGGCAGTGCGGATGAGGCAACCTTGATGCCATCGAGTACACGGAGCACGGCGGCGATTTCGTTGCCGGCAGCGGATTTCCCAGTCGGCCCCTCAGGTGTGCGCGGCGGACCGGCATGAGCGTCTCAGCCGAGATCAGCCCCGTCCGCGCCCACCCTTCGAGCCGAGCCCGAGGTATCGGCGGCGCGTCTGCGAACAGCTGCGTTACATCGGCATGTGCATCATGGGCATCCCACCCATTTGGTGGAGCCACATCATCAACTGGTGCAGCAAGGTGTGTGCCTGATCCATCATGCCCACCATGTTCACGGCCGTGTCCTTTCCTGAAAAGGGGTCGCTCTCTTGAGTGCTTCACTGAAACCTTGTGATCCCCTTGAGTTGCCGCCTCGAATCCGAGAACTGAACTTCTTCACCCGATTCTCACAAGACGTCGAGGTTCGGTGCCCGGACCGGCAGAAGTGATTTGCAGTGACGGCGCCGCCGGAGCTGTGCCGCTCGAACAGCCACGACTCGGGGGAGCAGTGCCGGATGTCGGATGCGAATCCTGTGAACGGACCGTCCAGGTCTTCGGTGTCAGCCCACTTGTCGGTGACGACGGTCGCGGCGTCGTGCAGTTCACCACCAACTGGTGGGCGTAGTTGTTCCCGGCCAGGGGGTGGTTGATCGGCGCGCCGCAGGCCTCGGCTTTCAGCCCATGAGAACCCGACGGGTGGCGTTCGGCGAAATTCGAGCACACGATGACGATGCAGTCGGCATACCGGAGGTCTTGGCCGAACATGGCGGCGCGGCGGCCGAAAGACGTGCCCGGACCGACGACGGTGAAACCGTGACCCACGTGCCTCCGGTTCCCGATCGGCACGACACCGAGGCCGGTGAACAGCTTCTTCATCGGGCAATTCCCCTCGTTACCGAGGCCGGTGCCGAAACCGACGATCCCCAGCATGCGGATGCACCGGCGCCCGTCGTGTTCTTCTGCCAGCTCTCGCGCTCGGTGCGGAGCCTCCGTGCGACGACCATGTCCGTCAACTCCACCGCGGCGTGGATGTCGAACATCGGGTCACGCTCATCGGAGCAGCACCCGCTGCGCCGACTGCATCACCGTGCGGTACACCCCGCCGAATGCGCCATCGCGGGCGAGCGCGGCACGGGCGGCGTTGGCCCCCGGGGCGCCGTGCACCGCCCCACCAGGGTGAGCTGAGGCGCTGGCCAGGAACAGACGGTCGACCGGGGTGTCGGCGCGGCCCAGCCCTGGGGTGGGGCGGAAGATCAGCTCCTGGTGGATCGCTGCGGTGCCCTGATTGATCGCCCCGCCGACGAGGCTCGGATTGTGGTGCTGGAGATCCTCGGGGCTCTGGATCGCCCGGGCGGCGATCCGGCCGGTGAATCCGGGGGCGTGCCGCTCGACGGTGGCCTCGATCCGGTCGGCGAAACGCTGCAGCAGATCCCCGGTCCAGTCGATACTGCGGGGCACGTGGGTGTACGCCCACACCGATTCTGTTCCCTGAGGCGAGCGTGTCGGGTCGGCGGTGGTCATCTGTCCCATCAGGACGAACGGACGGTCCGGGAGGACGCTATTGCGCAGCTGGGTGTGATACGTCGCGAGTCCGTTCATGTCGACGCCGAGGTGGATCGTTCCGGCCCCGGTCGCCTCGGGGTTCGACCACGGGACCGGACTCGACAGCGCCCAGTCGATCTTGACGGTGCCGTCGTCCCACTGGAAGCGCCGCAGATCGTCGACCAGGCGGGCCGGTAGGTGCTCTTCTCCGATGAGACGGCGATACAGTGCCGGGGCCGCAACATCGGCGAGCACGGCTCGCGTCGCCCGGATCTGTTCACCGTGAATGTCTCGGACGCCGATCCCTCGACCGTTCCGGACGAGGATGCCGGTCACTTCGCGGTTGCATTCGACGACTCCTCCGCGATCGGTGAGCCGGCGCACCAACGCAGCGGTGATGCCGCCGGCTCCACCCTCGGGAACCGGGAATCCGACGGTTTGCCCCAGCATGGTCAGCAGCCATCCGAACATGGCGCCGGCCGCGTCGTCGGGGCCGAGCTCGCTGTGGACGGCGCTGCCGGCGAACAGGATTCGCGCACCCCGACCCTGGAAGGTCTCGTGGCCGAACCGGCGGACCGGCAGCAGGAACCGCCGCACGAGCCGGAGCGTCTGCGCGGTCCCGAGGGTGCGCACGAGCGCCGTGGTCGACCGGATCGGCGGAAACGGCTGCAGCAGGGCCGCGAGCAGGTCGTCGCCGATGCGGTGCCACAGCTCGACCTCGCCGTGCCAGGCCTGCGCATCGGCCGGTGCGAACCGGCCTACCGCGGCTGCCGTGCGGTCGACATCTCGGGACAGCACCGCTACTTCGTCGTCGGGCAGGATGTGTGCCAGCACGTCGGGGGCGTGCCGCCAGCGCAGCCCGTACCGGTCGAGTTCGAGGCCGGCGATCACCGGGGAGGCAGCACCGAGGGGATAGAAGGCGCTGCACAGGTCGGTCCGGAAGCCGGGTGCGGTGAGTTCGGCACTGCGCACCGATCCACCGGGTTCGTCGGCGGCTTCGAGGACGAGCACGCTCCATCCCGCATCGGCCAGCAGGTTGGCGGCGACGAGCCCGTTGGGTCCGGCGCCGATCACGACCGCGTCGAATCGCCGCACCTCTAACTCCTTTCCTGGTCGGAGCGCCGGGACGACGGGGGGACGGGGCGGTGCTCCGCGCCGGACGTCGCCGAGTGTTCCCCGCGGTGTGCGGTGTCCTCGGCGACGCGAGTGCCACGCCCGGCCCCGAACGGGTGCACGTGGGCTTCGGCGCGGAGCCGGTCGACCATGTGCGGGTAGTGCAGCTCGAACGCGGGCCGCTCGGAGCGGATACGCGGCAGCGCGTAGAAGTTGTGCCGCGGCGGCGGGCAGGTGGTCGCCCACTCGAGCGAGTTGCCGTAGCCCCACGGATCGTCGACCGTGACCGGCACCCCGTACCGGTAGCTGCGGAAGACGTTCCACAGGAACGGCAGCGTCGAGGCACCGAGCACGAACGCGCCGATGGTCGAGATCGTGTTGAGGGTGGTGAAGCCGTCGGAGGGCAGGTAGTCGGCGTAGCGGCGCGGCATGCCTTCGGCGCCGAGCCAGTGCTGGACCAGGAACGTGGTGTGGAAGCCGACGAAGGTCATCCAGAAGTGCCACGTGCCGAGGCGCTCGTCCATCAGTCGCCCGGTCATCTTCGGGAACCAGAAGTAGATGCCCGCGTAGGTGGCGAACACGATGGTTCCGAAGAGCACGTAGTGGAAATGCGCGACGACGAAGTAGGTGTCCGTGACGTGGAAGTCGAGTGACGGGCTGGCGAGGACGACGCCGGACAGGCCACCGAACAGGAAGGTGACGATGAAGCCGATCGAGAACAGCATCGGCGTCTCGAAGCTCAACTGTCCCTTCCACATGGTGCCGATCCAGTTGAAGAATTTCACGCCCGTCGGGATGGCGATCAGGAACGACGTGAACGAGAAGAACGGCAACAGGACGGCCCCGGTGGCGAACATGTGGTGCGCCCATACCGCCATCGACAGTGCTGCGATGGAGATGGTGGCGAAGACCAGGCCCTTGTAGCCGAACACCGGCTTGCGGGAAAAGACCGGCAGGACCTCGGTGACGATCCCGAAGAACGGCAACGCGACGATGTACACCTCGGGGTGGCCGAAGAACCAGAACACGTGTTGCCACAGGATGGCGCCACCGGTGGCCGGGTCGTAGATGTGGGCGCCCAGGTGCCGGTCGGCGGCCAGACCCAGGAGCGCGGCGGTCAGGATCGGAAAGGCCAGCAGCACCAGCAGGCTGGTGACGAGGATGTTCCAGGTGAAGATCGGCATCCGGAACATGGTCATGCCCGGCGCTCGCAGGCACACCACCGTTGTGACCATGTTGACCGCACCGAGGATCGTGCCGAGCCCGGACAGTGCCAGACCCATGATCCACAGATCCGCCCCCACTCCGGGGGAGTGGGCGAGGCCGTTGAGCGGGGCATAGGCGGTCCACCCGAAATCCGCGGCGCCGCCGGGGGTGACGAACCCCGCGACGGTGATGAGCCCCCCGAAGAGATACGCCCAGTAGCTGAAGGCGTTGAGCCGCGGGAACGCGACGTCGGGGGCCCCGATCTGCAGCGGCAGGATGTAGTTCGCGAACCCGAACACGATCGGGGTCGCGTAGAGCAGCAGCATGATCGTGCCGTGCATGGTGAACAGCTGGTTGTACTGCTCGTTCGACAGGAACTGCAATCCCGGCACCGCGAGCTCGCCCCGGATGAGCATCGTCATCAGTCCGCCGAGGAGGAAGAAGCCGAAGGCGGTGCTCAGGTAGAACACGCCCAGCATCTTCGGATCGGTGGTGGTGACGGCCGCGACGATCGCCGCGCCCTTGCGGCGGAAGCGCGACGGGTAGGGGCGGGCCGCGGGAACGAGACGCAGGTCTGTCGGTGTCATGGGTCTGCCGCTACGAACTCGCGTCCGAACCCGGGGGTTCGACGTTGCCGCGCCAGGCGCCGGTCGCGAAGCCGCGGGCTTCGACGAGGTCTTTGAACCGCTGCATGTCGCCTTCGACGCGGCGGCGGATGATCCCGGTCTTGTCGGCAACGGTCTCGGTGACGGTGCCGGGGTCGATGTCCATCTGCGCGGTGATACGGCAGTGGGTGTCGTCGAGCCGGTGGAAGGTGACGACCCCGGCGTGACGGACCAGGCCGTCCGATTTCCAGGCGATGCGCTGATCGGGGTGCTGTTCGGTGATGGTGGCGTGGAAATTGCGGGCGGTGAGGCCGATCTTGATGATCCACAGCAGGTGGGTGTCGTCGAGCTGTTGGACGGATTCGACGCCTTCCATGAATTGGGGGAAGCTCTCGAACTGGGTCCATTGGTTGTAGGCCACGGACACGGGCACGGCCACGTCGATGGATTCGGTGATGGTACTCATGGCGATCGGTTACCCCTTCCTATGTTCTGTACGCACGATGCGTGCTGCACCAGGTCGTTCGTCCCCCCCTGGGGTCTTTTCCGTCGCCTCGCCGTGCACTGCTGCGGCGAGGACCTGGGCGGTGTGCAGAGGGGCACTGCCGGGCTCGAGGTCACATAGTTGGGTGCGGCAGCTGAATCCGTCGGCGAGGATCAGCGTGCCGGCATCGGCTCCGCGGACCGCGGGAAGCAGTTTGTCTTCGGCGCATGCGACGGAGACGTCGTAGTGTCCGCGTTCGAACCCGAAATTCCCTGCCAAACCGCAACATCCGGCATCGAGGACGTCGACGTCGACGCCGGCGTTCTCAAGGGCGTCGCGGTCGGCCGCATACTTCAGGACGGCGTGCTGGTGGCAGTGCGGCTGAAGCAGCGCCGCAGCGTTCAGAGGCGGGGGATGCCAGTCCGGAGCCTTGTCGCGCAGCAGTTCCCCGAGAGTGACGGTCTGTCCGGTGAGGCGGCGCGCGTCCTCGTCGCCGTACAGCAGTTGGGGAAGGTCGGCGCGGAACACCGCCGCACAACTCGGTTCGAGCACGACAATCGGGGTGCCGGCCCGCAGGGCCGGTTGCAGGGTCCGGACGGTTCGCCGGAGCACGCGTTTCGCCGTGGCGAGCTGTCCTGTGGAGATCCAGGTCAGCCCGCAGCATGCCGTACGGTCCGGTATCCGGACGTCGAAGCCGGCGGCCTCGAGGACGGTCACGGCATCGTGGGCGATCTGCGGGTCGAAGTTGTCGGTGAAGGTGTCCGGCCACAGCACGACAGTGCCGCGCTCGCCGCCCCGCTGTGCCGGGGGGCGGGGAGCGAACCCGTCCCGGAAGCGCTGCCGGGCGAAGCGCGGCAGCGCCCGGCGCGGATCGATGCCACCGGCGGCCCTGAGGGCACTGGCCAGACCCGGGGTGTGGGTGAGAGTGTTGATGAGGCCGGGGGCGGTGGCGGCCAGGCGTGCCCACACCGGGAGCCATCCCATCGAGTAGTGCGCGAGCGGGCGGAACCGGTGGGCGTAGTGGTGGGAGAGGAACTCGGCCTTGTAGGTGGCCATGTCCACGTCCACCGGGCAGTCGCTGCGGCAGCCCTTGCAGGCCAGGCACAGATCGAGCGCGTCGCGCACGGCGGTCGACCGCCAGCCGTCCGTGATCACCTCCCCCTGCAGCATCTCGAACAGCAACCGCGACCGTCCGCGGGTGGAGTGCTCCTCCTCGCCGGTGGCGCGGTAGCTCGGGCACATGACCCCGGATTCGTGGCCGCGGCACTTACCGACGCCCACGCACCGCGCGGCCGCGTGACTGAAACGATGGCCGTCATCCGGATAGGCGAAATGAGTGCGCGGCTCGTGCGGACGATAGTTCACCCCCTGGCGCAGGTTCTCGTCGAGCCGGAACGGATGGACGACCTTGCCCGGATTCATGCGGTTGCGTGGATCGAACAGGTCCTTGAGCTCACCGAACGCGGCGACCAGGCGCTCACCGAACATGATCGGCAGCAACTCGGCGCGGGACTGCCCGTCGCCGTGCTCCCCGGACAGCGAGCCCCCGTAGTCGACGACCAGGTGGGCGCTGTCCTCGGCGAAGGCACGGTACTTCGCGATCCCGTCCGCGGTGCGCAGGTCGAACGGGATGCGGGTGTGCACACACCCCTGCCCGAAATGCCCGTACAGTGAGGCGGTTCCGTACCCGTACCGGTCGAGCAGGGCCCGGAAGTCACGCAGGTAGTCCCCGAGCCGGTCCGGGGGGACCGCCGCGTCCTCCCACCCCTCGTGGGTTTCCGGTTCGCCCGCGGGGTAGGCGGTGGCGCCGAGGCCGGCCTCTCGGGCCGCCCACATCTGCTTCTTGTGGGTGGCATCGTCGAAGACGGCCGCGTGGGCGCCGGTGCGGCGGCAGACGTCGTCGATCATCTTCTCCGCCCTGCCGTCGGCGTCGGCGCGGCTGTCGCCGTTGATCTGCACCATCAACCAGGCCGCGCCCTCCGGAAGTAGCCGCAGGGCGTTCTCGGCGAGGTGGCGGCTGTGCTCGAGCTGGGCCAGCCGGTGGTCGATGCCCTCGAGCGCGGCCGGGTCGTGCTGCACGACGAGCGGCACCGCGTCGGCGGCGGTGGTGATGTCGTCGAAGCCGAGGAGCACGAGCGCAGAGGCGGCCGGCCGGCGCACCAGCGTCAGTTCGGCGCGCAGCACCGTCACCAGTGTGCTCTCGCTGCCGACGAGCAGCTGGGCGACGTCGAAGTTCTTCTCCGGCAACAGCGAATCGAGGTTGTATCCGGAGACCCGCCGCGGGATGTCGGGATACCGCTCGCGGATGTCGTCGGCATAGCGATCCCGCAGCGCCCGCAGACCCCGGTAGATCTCCCCGCGACGCCCTCCCTCGTGCACGATGCGGTCGTACTCGTCGTCGTCGGTGGCCTGCACCCACATGCGCAGACCGTCGTAGGTCAGCACCTCGAGGCGACGGACCGAGTCGACCATCTTGCCGTACGCCTGCGCGCTCGACCCGCAGGAGTTGTTGCCGATCATGCCGCCGATCGTGCAGCTGACGTGCGTGGACGGTTTGGGACCGACCCTCCAGCCGGACGGCGCCAGTGCATCGTTGAGGTCGTCGAGCTTGATGCCCGGCTCCACCAGCGCTGTGCCGGCCTCGTCGTCCACGGCGAGCACCCGGGTGCAGTACTTGCTCCAGTCGAGGACGACCGCGACGTTGCAGCACTGCCCGGCCAGGCTCGTGCCCCCACCGCGGGACAGCACCGGCACGTCGAACTCGCGGCAGACGTCCACCGTCTCGACCGCGGCTTCGGGTGTTCGGGGCACCACCACACCGATCGGGACCTGCCGGTAGTTGGACGCATCGGTCGAATACGTCGCCCGCGATCCGGCGTCGAAGCGGACCTCGCCGTCGACCCGCGCGCGCAGCGCTGCGGCGAGCGCGTCGAACAGCAGGGCGCCACCCGTGCCGTGTGTCCCCGCGGTGCTCGCATCCGTCGCGTTCGTCCCGGTCGTGTTCGTCACCACCGTGGCCGCCTTTCCGTGTTCCGGCCCGTCACCGGACCCGATAGCGCTCGAGGTCCGCGGTGCGGGGTGTCAGTCCGTGGCCGACGGCGCCGTCGTCCGGGTGCAGCACGCCGCCGGCCGGGTCGAGAGTGCCGTCGAAGCACATCGATTCGATGCGGACGTGGTCGTGGAACCATTCGAGATGGCGCAGGTTCGGTGTGGCGGCGGCGACGTGTACGTGCAGATGCGGCGCGCAGTGCCCCGAGACCTCGAGCCCGTGCGCCGCCGCGACCGCCGCCACCCGCAGCCATTCGGTGATCCCGCCGCAGCGAGAGACGTCGGCCTGGAGGCAGTCGACGGCACCCGCCGCACACATGCGCCGGAAATAGGGGAGGTCGTAGCCGTATTCACCGGCGGTGACCTCGGGGCGGACCGCGTCGCGCACCTGCCGCAGGCCGTCGAGATCGTCCGAGGACACCGGCTCCTCGAACCAGCGGATGTCGTACTCGGCGGCCTCGTCCATCACGCGGATCGCTTGCTTACGGGTGTACCCACCGTTGGCATCGACGAACAACTGTGTCTCGTCGCCCACCACCGCTCGCGCTCGGCGGATACGGTCGAGATCCCGGGCGGTTTCGGTGCCCCAGCTCTCGGCGATCTTGATCTTGACCCGGGAGATGCCGCGGCTTGTCCAGTCCGACAGTTGCCGCTCGAGCTGGGCGTGGTCGTACGTGGTGAATCCACCACTGCCGTATACGGGGACGGCGTCGCGCACCGCGCCGAGCAACCGGTGCAGCGGCAACGACAGCAGCCGCGCCTTCAGATCCCACAAGGCCACGTCGACCGCGGACAGAGCGCACGCGGCGATGCCGGGACGGCCCGCATTGCGCAGCGCACGGACCATGGCCTCGTGGGCACCCGCCACGTCCTCTTCGCGGCGTCCGACGACCGCGGGGGCGAGGAGGTCGGTGACGACGGCCGCGCACGCCACCGGACCGTAGGTCCATCCCATGCCGGTGCAGTTCGCCGCGTGGGCACGCACCAGCACCATGGTGGTGCTGTCCCAGGCGAGGGTGCCGTCCGCTTCGGGGGCGTCGGTGGGGATCGTGTAGGCCTCGACGGTGAGGGCCGTGACAGTCATGGCGATACTCGCGGCCGGTCGTCAGGTGCTCGTGTGGGGCATGAATTCCTGGGCCTTGGTTCGGATGCCTTCCTTGACGAAGTCCCAGCCGTCCTCGTCCCCGCCGAGCACCGCAGCGGTCGCGGCCTTGAACTGTTCCCAGGTGGCATGCGGGGGGATGGGGGGCATGTTCGGATCGGTGTGCACGTCGAGGACGGTGGGCCGATCGGCCGACAGTGCGGCGTCCCAGGCTCCGCCTACGTCGTCCGGATCGGTGACGGTGATCGCCTGCATGCCCAGACTCGACGCGAAAGCTGCGTAGTCCACGTCCGGAAGAGTCTGGGATTCGGCGAATTTCGGTGCACCGGACATGGCCCGCATCTCCCAGGTGACCTGGTTGAGGTCGTTGTTGTGCAGGACCGCGACGATCAGCCGGGGATCGCTCCAGCTCTGCCAATAGTGCTTGATCGTGATCAGCTCGGCCATCCCGTTCATCTGCATCGCGCCGTCGCCGGCGAAAACGATTACCGGCCGCTCGGGGTGGCCGAACTTGGCGCCGATCCCGTACGGCACCCCGGGACCCATCGTCGCCAGCGTGCCCGACAACGACCCGCGCATCCGGCCGCGGAAACGCAACTGCCGGGCGTACCAGTTCGCGGACGAACCCGAATCCGCGGTGACGATCGCGTCGTCGGGCAGCCGCGGGGAGAGTTCGGCGAACAACTTGAGCGGATTCACGGGATCGGCCGGCACCGCGGCCTCCATCTCCATGGTTTCCCACCACCGCGCGACGTCGGACTCGATCTTCTCCCGCCAGGCGCGGTTCTTTTTCCGCCTCAGGTGCGGAATCAGCGCTCGGAGCGCGGTACGCGCATCCGCAACCAGATTGACCTCGTTGGGGTAGCGCATGCCGACGAGCCGGCCGTCGATGTCGATCTGCACCCCGCGGGCCTGGCCGTACTCGGGCAGGAACTGGGTGTACGGGAAGCTCGAGCCGATCGTCAGCAGAGTGTCGCACTCGCGCATCATCTCGTAGCTGGGCCGGGTGCCCAGCAGGCCGATGGAGCCGGTCACCCACGGTAGTTCGTCGGACAGTACATCCTTGCCCAGCAACGCCTTGGCTGCCCCGGCGCCGAGCAGATCGGCCACCTGCTCGATCTCCGCCCGGGCACCGCGGGCCCCGTTGCCCACCAGCAGGGCCACCTTCTCGCCGTGGTTGAGGATCTCGGCGGCGCGGGCGATCGCCTCGTCGTCCGGGGCGACGGTGGGCCAGTCGACACCGAGACTCGACGGGACCATCTTGAACTCGTGTGTCGGCGGCGAATAGTCCAGTTCCTGCACGTCCGCGGGAACGATCAGTGCCGTGGGGGCGCGCTGAGTGAGGGCGATCCGGATCGCCCGGTCGAGCACATTGGGGAGTTGTTCGGGCACGGTGACCATCTGCACGTAGTCGCTCGCGACGTCCTTGTAGAGGCTGAGCAGGTCGACCTCCTGCTGGTAGGACCCGCCCATCGCGCTGCGATTCGTCTGGCCGACGATCGCCACCACGGGCACGTGGTCGAGTTTGGCGTCGTACAGACCGTTGAGCAGGTGGATCGCGCCCGGACCCGACGTCGCCATGCAGACCCCGAGGCGGCCGGTGAACTTCGCATAACCGACCGCTTCGAAGGCGCTCATCTCCTCGTGCCGGGACTGCACGAACTGCGGGCTGTTGCCGGCTCTACCCCATGCGGCGAGCATTGCGTTGATGCCGTCACCGGCGTAGGCGAACACGTGCTCGACGCCCCAGGAGCGGAGCCGCTCGAGTAGATAGTCGGCTACCTTTGCGCTGGCCATCGGTGCCTCCTTGTCGGGTGACACTGCGTGCATTTCGAATGTCGGTGGGCGAGTCCGGTTCGAACCGATCCGGGTGGCGCGAGGCGTGCATCCGCTGCGCCGTCCACCGTGGTCGACGTCGGTAGTGGCTCGCGGGGTTGTTCGTTCGGAGTCCCGCATCGGGGTGGCCGAGCCCACTAGGGACCATGATTGTCCTTGCGCACGAGTCCGGCAACCGATAGACAAAGGTTGCGGAAGAACAACCATTGCGAGTAGCAAGATAGGGACGGTGTGATACGGCCGCGCAACTCTTGTCGGCCGTCCCCGAGTTCACGAATCGAAGCGGAGTCCATGGTTCCCATTCCTCGGTTCGACGCAGATGTCGCACCGGACGCAGATGTCGCCCCGCACGTGCTGCGGGAGTACTCCTTCGTTGCCGATGGTGAGCGAGGAGCTCTGATCGGTCCGCGCGGGGATTTCGCATGGATGTGCGCCCCGCTGTGGCATTCCGAGCCGGTGTTCTCGACTCTGCTCGGCGGAACCGGGACGTACGTCGTCGCTCCGGATACCTCCCGGTTCGTGTGGGGTGGCTACTACGAGGACGGCACCCTGATCTGGCGCAGTCGATGGGTGGACAACGGCATCGTCGAATGCCGCGAGGCTCTCGCCATGCCCGCAGATCCGCACACGGTAGTGATCCTTCGCCGCCTGATCGCCGTCGAGGGCGACGCCCGACTGCGGGTGGCACTGCGAGTCCGGGTGGGCTACGAAGGTCGGGGTATGGAGTGTCCGACGCTCCGCGACGGCGTGTGGCATGCGCGGGCCGGCCCGTTGCATCTGAGGTGGCAGGGTGCCGGCACGGCCACTTCGAGCGCCACCGGTTTCGAAATGCGGCTGGAACTGCACTCGGGCCGCACCCATGATTTGCTGCTCGAAATCTCCGATCGCCCGTTCGCCACGGCGACGCCCTCTGCTGAAGCCGTGTGGCGCCGCACGGAGCAGGCATGGGCGGCTGCGACAGCACCGATCCACGGCACACTCGCCGACCGGGATGCACGCCACGCGACCGCCGTTCTGACGGGCCTGACCAGCGACAGCGGTGGCATGGTGGCCGCCGCGACCACCGCCTTGCCCGAACGAGCCGCTCAGGGCCGCAACTACGATTACCGGTACTGCTGGATCCGTGACCAGTGCTATGCCGGTCACGCGACGGCGGTCTACGGCCCGCATCCTCTGCTCGACGCCGCGATCAACTTCGTCAGCGACCGCCTGCTCGCCGACGGCCCCCAACTGAAGCCGGCCTACACCGTCGGCGGAGGTCCGGTCCCTTCCCAGAGCACTCCGCCGCTACCGGGATACCCGGGGGGCAAAGTCGTCGTCGGCAACTGGGTGAACCAGCAATTCCAGCTCGACACGTTCGGAGAAGCGCTGTTGCTTTTCGCCGCCGCATCCCGCCGCGACCGCTTGGAACAACCGCACTGGCGTGCCGTGGAGGCTGCCGCGGCGGCCATCGAGTCGCGATGGACAGAGCCCGACGCCGGAATCTGGGAATTGCACACCCGTCGCTGGACACATTCGACATTGACGTGTGCAGCCGGGCTGCGGGCCGTTGCCGCGGTCGCCCCCCGCATCCAGCGCGATCATTGGAGCAGCCTCGCCGACACGTTGACCAGGTCCGCTGTGACCGAATGCGTCCATCCCTCCGGAAGATGGCAACGCGCTCCCGATGACGAACGGGTCGACGCAGCACTGCTCCTTCCCACCCTCCGAGGAGCCCTGCCACCGGACCATCCGACGAGCCGGCACACACTCGACGCTGTCCGCACGGAACTCGGCCGCGACGGCTATGTGTACCGCTTCCGACACGACGACCGTCCTCTCGCGGAGGCGGAAGGGGCCTTCTTGCTCTGCGGGTTCGTCATGGCGTTGGCCGACCATCAACAGGGCAACTCGTTCGAAGCCGTGCGCTGGTTCGAACGCAACCGCGCCGCATGCGGCTCGCCCGCGCTGTTCACAGAAGAATTCGATGTCATCGAGCGGCAACTGCGAGGCAACCTCCCCCAGGCCTTCGTCCACGCACTGTTACTCGAATCGGCTCAACGACTGGCGCGTCCTTGGAGATCCCGAGGATGAGGACAGCCGGTCGGTGACGGAAAGGACCGTTCCCATGACTACCTCTCCTACAGGTCAAGTCGTCGTCGTCACCGGCGCCAGCGCCGGAATAGGCCGTGCAGTGGCCCGTTCCTTCGGACACCGCCACGCCAAGGTGGTCTTGCTGGCACGAGGTGAACTCGGATTGGCAGCGGCCGCTCGGGAAGTCGAAGCCGCAGGCGGACAGGCACTGACCGTGCCCACCGATGTCGCCGACCCCGACGCGGTGGAGGCCGCCGCAGCTGCGGCCGAGGAACAGTTCGGCCGAATCGATGTGTGGGTCAACGTGGCGTTCACCTCGGTGTTCGCGCCCTTCACCGATATCTCCGCGGCCGAGTTCAAACGAGTGACGGAAGTGAACTACCTGGGTTTCGTCTACGGAACGATGGCCGCGCTGAGCAGGATGATGCCACGTGACCGCGGGACCATCGTCCAGGTCGGCTCAGCGCTCGCCTACCGAGGGATTCCGCTGCAGAGCGCCTACTGCGGCTCCAAGCACGCCATTCAGGGATTCCACGAAGCACTGCGGTGCGAACTCCTGCACGAGAAAAGCAACGTGCACGTGACGATGGTGCAGATGCCCGCGGTCAACACCCCGCAGTTCTCCTGGGTCTTATCGAGACTTCCTCGCCAGGCCCAACCGGTACCTCCGATCTACCAGCCGGAAGTAGCCGCTCGAGCGGTCCTGCACGCGGCGGACCATCCGCACCGTCGTGAATACTGGATAGGCGGCAGCACCGCCGCCACCCTCGCAGCCAACGCCATCGCTCCTGGTCTTCTCGATCGGTATCTCGCCCGGACGGGATACGAATCCCAGCAAACAGACCGACCCCGCGATCCGGATCAGCCGGTCAATCTCTGGCATCCCGCGGACGGACCGGAAGGCAAAGACTTCACCGCGCACGGCGCGTTCGACGACCGCGCCAAGACCTCGAGTGCACAAGCGTGGCTGTCCAGGCATCACGGACTGATCGCAACAGCACTGGGCGCGGTAGGCGCGGTCGGCGCTGCGGCACTGGTCGGCCGCCGAGTCGAGTCCTCACGGTAACCGCTGCCGAAGTCGGTCTTCCGAATTCACTCCAGCCGTCATGGTGCGAGCGGCCAGAGCAAGGTCAGCGCATCCCCGTGGGTGGGTTCTCCAGCAGCGGTCGCGAAGGCATCGAACGCAGACGCCAGACTGTCCCGCTCCTGCGCACTCAACCGCCGCAGCACGGCGGCGATGGCACAGCGACGGTGCTCAGTCACCGTCCGAACCAGCTCTGTCCCCTCGGGCGTCAACGTAAGCTCGAGATTGCGGCGATCGGACGGAGAATCGCGGCGGTCCAACAATCCCAGTTTGATCAATCGATCGACCGCTCGGCTGGCATTGGAGGGATTGACCTCCAATGCCTCCGCCACGGCAGCGAGATTGAGCGGTCCCCGAGTGCCGACCAACACGAGAATGCGCAACTGCGGGATGCTCACCCGGTCCTCGACCTCTGCCACCGACGTCGCCGCGATCCCGACCAGAGCACGCGACGCCCACATCACCGCGTCGACCTGAGTGTCGAACTTCTTTCCACCGCGGCGCTTCTGCGAGGCAGGACGAGCCGTCGAATCCATGGTGTCATCCTGCCCGTAGATTAGGTACACCAGCAACCATTGCGTCCCCGCAGTCATCGAGCCACTACAGTCCGCCCCGGTAGATTCAGCGCGTCGGCGGCACGCTCGGTGCTCGTCTTCGACGGTGTGACCCGGCAAGCTGGACCGAGGCCTCACCTCCTGACCGACCGGAATCCCGCACGCGGGAGACGATCGAAGCATTCTGCACGGCGTCAGGAGTCGCTCGAAGAACACACCGGTCCCCGATTCGGGCAGCACACCATCCCCCGGACCCGCGAGCACTCCGATGAGGATTCGCGAATCCCTGCATCCGGTTGCGGACTGCTGCACGCCCCGTTTCCCGGACTGGAAGCACCGTCAGAAGACTGAAAGAAGCCTCATGCGATGCTCCGCGGTCCGTCTTCCCCGAAGGAACGAATTTCGGGACTGCGCAACCCTGCCGGGCGCAGTCCGAACCAGCTGCTGTGCCGTGTCGCACGCTCGGGGCGGCACGAGCCGGAGATCGAACTCGGAAACCCCGCCGGAGAGAATGGGGGCACCTCCGGCGGGGTCTCGGTCACCGTGCGGGGGGTGCGACGGTGACTGTGGCAAACCCTACCGAAGAGCCGCGGCGCCGTGAGGGTGCTGTTCGCACCCGCGCACACCGGGCGGCCCCCGCAACCGGATCCTCAGGGGTAACCGCGGCGCGCTCGCGCTGGTGGCATCGCTGGCTGCGCTGCTGAACCGGCCACGCCTGACCGCGGCGCCGCTCCGGAACGGCCGGCCCCGGCTGATATGGCGGTACCCGTTCTCGGCGCAGGTAACCGGCCACCCGCCAGAGCCTGCCCGTGGAACCATGGGGTGATGGCCAACGAGCAACCCGGCGCCGGCAGCGGTGAGCCGGAGGGGGATTCGTTCGAGCGGCGCCTGCGCGAGGCACTCGAACACACCGCCCGCGAGATGCGCGACAAGCACGCCAGCCTGGACTGCACCTTCGAGGTGATCACCCACGCCGCGGTCGACCTGATTCCCGGGGGCGAGCACGCCGGCATCACCCTGGCCACCCGTGCCGCCGTCGCGGTGATCGCCGCACAACGCGAAGAGCAGTTCCGTAGTGCCCTGGCCTCCCGGGACATCATCGGCCAGGCCAAGGGCATCTTGATGGATCGTTTCTCCGTCGACGCCGACCGCGCCTTCGGGCTGCTGCGCCAACTCTCTCAGGACCGCAACGCACCACTCGTGGAGATCGCCCGCAAGCTTGCCGAAACCGAACATCCGCCCCAGGGGGAGCACCGGTCCTCCTGCGCCGCCCGTGTCCCCGTCCCCTCGGTGCCGCCTCGGGCTGTGCGGCGCCGGTCGCCTCGACGGACCCGACGACACGTGGTGTCACGCCGAGCAGGAAGCCCGGCCTCGATGCTCCACCACACCCCCCACGAGCCGACCTATCGAGTGGTGCGTGAGGAGTGGAGCCGGTGCGCGTAGTGGTGGGACGCGCAAGGGGAGGGAAACTGCACCTGGTAGGTGGCGATGTCTACCTCGCTCGGGGTAGTCGCTGTGGCAGGCCGTGCCGGCCAGGCCCAGATGGAGGGCGTCGCGCAGCGCGGTCGAGTGTCAGTTGTCGGTGATCATGTCCCGGGCAGCATCTCGAACACCGACCGGGACCGTCCGTGGGGGAATGTTTCTTCTCCTCGCCTCCCGCCCCGCGTTTTCTCGCCTGCCCCGCCAGGAGAAGCACCCGTTCCTCGGGAGGGGGCGACTCGCCGCCAGCGACGATGCATCTTTGCCGCAGAGGCTGCTGATACGAGTGACGGCTCGTACCCGGGCTGGTGTCACGCCGATTCGACCGTGCTGATACACCTACGCCGACAGGTGCCAGCGGTCGCCGCCAGAGTCTTCGCTCGCTCGGGTCTATCCGGTGGCGGTATCGGGCTCGGGGAATGCGGGTATGTCGAGCAGGCGGTCGAGCCAGGCAAGTGCCTCGAGCAGCGCCCTGATCTGTCCCTCGCGGTCGGTGCCGTGGACGACGGGAGCCAGATGGTGGCGTGCTCGGTGGGTGTCTCCGGTCAGTGCATCGACGATCGCGATCCACAGGTGGCATTCGGGTGCGGGCAGCTCCCCGATCTCGACAATCCGCCCCTCGGGGGTCCTGATCTTGATGTGATAGTCGGCGATGCCGCCGTTGACGATCGGCCCCAGTTTGAGGGCGATGACCTCGGCGGTGGTGGTGACCGTCCATTCGAGCACGTCACCGTAGCCGGCGTGGTCGGTGCTGGGGGCACAGACCAGCGCGGTGACCGCGCCGGAGAGCGCCGAGAACTCGCCGTCGCCGGCGAAGGTGAGCAGTCGACCGCCGAGGCCGGCTGCGCGGGGAGCCTCTGCGGGGTCGTGCGCCATATTCGAGGGTGCCCGGCTGTCGTCGGTCTCACACCTTCAGTGGCTGATCGAATGCGGGGTTCACCGACCGTCCGGACGGTTACCGTGCCCACGGCGCCGGTCGCTGCCCGAGGAGCGGCGCGCACGGGTCCGAACGTCCTCTCCTCGTGGCCGACTCGCCGCGGGACGGCAGTGTCGGCGGCGACGGTTGTCCTCGACGACGGACCGATCATGCCGGGTCGGCGTCGGTTCGGTGCCGGGGAGCGGTCCTCGGGCTGCGTGGGGGTCAGGGACAGGTGGGGTTGCCGGATGGTCGCCGTGCCGGTGGGGACGAGGCAGTTGTCGCTGTGGCGGTGTTCCCGGCGTGCACGATGTCTATGTCAGCGGGCGACGTCGATGACCACGCGAGCCGGATCGTCGAGCGAGTACACGGCGAAGGGTGGGGCCGGATCTGTGACGCCGATGAAGGACTGGGTGGTGCCTTCGAAGATCGTCGTGCCGGTGGCCTCGACGACCGGGCCGCCCGGTGTCGCGCGGACGGGAAAGGGCCCGGTATAGGGGGTGACGTCGCTGGTGAACGGATAGGCGGAGCCGCTGATGCGGACCTCGAGGACGGCATCGCCAGCGACGGGTACGGTGTCGCCGCTGCCGACCTCGATCGCGCGCTCGACATAGCCGACCCGCCAGCCTGGGGTACCGCGGCCGTCGAGTTCGTAGACCACACGATCGAACGCGTCATGGGTGCCGGTGCGGATGTCGGTGACGGTCAGCGCCGCGTCGGCGTCGGCTGGTGCAGTCTTGTCCGTTGCGTCGACCGGGAGGGTGCCGGGGGTAGGGGTGACGAGGGCCGCTGCGACGGCTGGGGTCGGGACGGGAGCGGGTTCATCGGGTGTGGACGAACATCCGGTCAGTGCCAGCGCGGCAGTGACGGCAGCCAACGGGATGCGGATGTGAGTAGTGGGATTCATGTTCTGAGAGTGACCCCGGTGAAGGCAGGACAAACCGGGCTCGGTCTAGATTTGCATTGTTGTGCAACGCGGACGCGAGAACCCATCTTGCGCAGCGGTAGCAGGCGTTCACGGGCGCGTCGGCAGAGGTGAGAGGGGCCGCTCGGTGGGCAAGGGTTCGGCCGTTGTCCATGCGTGGACGGGCACCTCGAAGGGATCGCACCGGCTCGTTCCAGGGTGGCGGGCATCGGGGGTCGGGCCGGGTCGGATCGCCTCGGCAAGGAATTGGGTTCGACCTCGAAGTGCACATTCCGCAGCAGGAGGTCGCCGACTTCTGCGTTGGTGTCGTCGATGGCAGCCTGCTGGGTGAGCTGTCCTGCCTCGCATCCGACGAGCACTGCCGCGGTCACGACGCAGACGATAAGCGTCCAAACGCGACGGTTACCGACCGGGTACGCGACGGGGTGCAGGGTGCGTCGGGGGTTCGGCAGGATCTCCTCTCGTCGTGACCGGCGGGGCGCCGACCCGGAGTTCCGTGTATCACTGCGCTTTCCGGTAGGCGTGGCGCAGTTGCCAGATGCGGGCACCGCCGATCACCGCGGCGATCAACAGTCCGGCGAGTGCGGCGAACAGCAGCGCCACCCCCAGAGGCAGGGTGAAGTCCCAGCCGAGGAACGCGATGGCGGTGCGTTCGGTGTTCTGCAGGATGAACACCAGCAGCACGATGGTGATCACTGCCCCGACTGCCAGTGCCACCAGCATCCGGCCGGTGCGTGTCGGTCCGACCGCCCCGGCTGCTGGTGCGGTTCGGTCTGCGGGATCGGTGGGGGACGGGTCAGGGTGGGAGTGGCGGGTACGCATGATCGGTTTCTCCATCGGGTCGGCTCCGCCGGATCGGGGAGCAGTAGCGCGTGGTCGCTGCGGATCAGAAGATGCCGAGGGTGCCTTGCCACAGGGCCACGAGCAGGTAGACGGCAACGGCGAGGGGATAGTAGGGATTCCTCGGTGTTCTCGAGGACCGGCGCTGTCCCTTGGGCGGACGAGATATCGCGTCCACGGGAGGCCGCGTCGGCGGTCGCGATGTCCGGTGGGTGCACGATCTGGGCGCAGGGTTCCGCCGGGCAGGGGTCAGTGCCGGTCGGTCGGCGCGGTCGGGTCCGGGTCACTGCCTGCGGTGTCGGGCACCTCTGTCGGGGTGGACCTGTGCATCCGGTCCAGGTGCAGTTTGATCCATTCGGTGGTCACGGTCGGCTGTGGGGAGGAATACGGGTCCATGATCCTGTTCAACTGGTGGGTTGCGGATATTCGCAGTCCACGGTGGGGTTGACTCCCATGTAGTTCAGGGGGCCGGCCACGATGGTCACCGCGATGGTGCCGACGCTGGCGCAGTTGGTCGAGGCGTCGCCGTAGTATCCGCGTTGTCCTGCGGCGACGGCGCCGATGATCAGCCAGATCAGTATCAGGAAGCCGAGCAGGCCGGATAGGCGGTTTCTGGTTCGCATCGTGTGCTCCTGTCCACGAAAGCGGTGGCATCGAGCGCGGTGCTCGGTCGGCCGTTCCGACCGGATGCGCGCAGCGCTGGGCCGGGATCCTCGATCCGGCCGACGGTGCCGGCTGGGGTGCGCCCTCCGATACGTTGCTCGTTGTGGTGACGCAACCATTGCAGTCTGCGGGCTAGATCCAAATCAACAGCGGATCTTGCGCTTTCGTTTCCAGAGTCCACCCTAGTAATCCGGTGCAGACGTGCCAAGACGCCGACGTGGTCGAACACCGATGGTTATGCGATTGCAATACCTCGGTTCGCTCGAAGTCAATTCGTGGCTGGTGAGACCTGAACCTCGCACGATAGGACCACAGCTCACCGATCCCGGCCATCGCGGGCGGCGAATTGTGCGCGTAGCGCGGCGATCTCCGCAGTCAGGTCCGCGACCTGCGCCCGGGTAACGGCCTGGTGCGCCTCGTCCTGTTCGCCCACACGCTCGACGAGCCAGGAGGCGAGCGTTGCGGTGATCACACCCAGCAGTGCGATGCCGGCGATCATCAACGCCACCGCGATCAACCGTCCGGTGGTGGTGACGGGGGAGAAGTCGCCGTAGCCGACCGTGGTGACAGTGACCGTCGACCACCACAGTGCTTCGGGATAGGTTTCGATCGACGCGTCGGGGGCGCCGCGTTCGGAGTCGAGCATCGCCAACGACGAGATGATCAGCAGTAACAGCGTCGAGCCCGCGGCGTACATCACCACCCGTCCGCGCACCGCCGTGCCGGCCGAGCGTTGCAGCACTCCCAACAGGGTCACCAGCCGCAGCAGGCGCAGTGGCCGGAACACCGGCAGGACGACCATCGCCACCTCGTGCAGATGGTGCAGCAGCCACCGGGCCGGGCGCGGCGCCAGCGTCAGGCGCACCACGAAGTCCCCGGCGAACAATACCCAGGTACCCCACATGACGAGCTCGGCGAGCTGTGCCGCTGCTCCGGCCGCAGGACTGAGCACGGTCCAGGCGTAGGCGCCGAGAAACGCCGCCGCGGCGACGATCAACGGCCATTCGGATAGCTGCTGCCAACGTTGTTCGGTCATCGACCGATCGTGACCGAATGGTACGACCGCGCTCATACCGGGGTGGGATCTTCCCGGCCTCGGCCTGCTCGGTGGGACCCGGATCCGGTTAGGGTGCTCGACGAGACGAAACCAACGACCCTGTGCGAACACGCGGTGCCGCGACCGCACTGCTCGTGCGCGACGTTCGATGGGGTGACTTCTGTCGCCGATGCGGGAATGCGGCGGTGGTGACCGACCCTCGCCGCCGGCCGGCCTGCTCGGATGTACTCACCGATCGTCCGGACTTCGCCCTGGCCGGTATCGTGCGGGTGCCGCAGCGCCAAGCCGGTCCCGGGTAGGCCATCGTCCGCCGGCCAGCGCCCGCGACGCCTACCTCAGCGCATCGAGCCGGGTATCGAATTTCTCACCGCCGCGGCGACTTTGCGAAGAGGGTCGAGCCGTTGGACCCATACCGCCATTCTCACACCGTATGCGGCTTCGCAACAGTTGTACCGAGGAGAGCACTGCCGGTGCCCGCCGTGATCGGCGGATCAGTTCGACAGCCGAGCGAGCGGCGTTGACCCGGTGGTCGAGTGGGCCGAGGACATGTTCGCCATGGTCGTCGCAGCGATCATCACGATCGGCCCTGTCGTCCGAGGTACCTGAAGGAACCGCTCGTGCCCGGTGACTGTCGTCCCCGACGCCACAGTCGGCACCGGGTCGCAGAATCCGTCCAGGAAGCGAGTGTCCGTCAGTGCTCGGCGGTCGGGTTTTGCGGGCGTACCACCAAGACCGGGCAAGGCGCGTGTTCGGCGCAGTAGGCGCTGACCGAGCCCAGCAGCAGACCCGTGAACCCGCCGTGACCGCGGCTGCCGACGACGAGCATCTGTGCGTGACGGGCGGCGTCGATCAGCACCTGCGAGGGGTGCCCTTCGCGCACCGATTCGACGAGCCTGGGCGGTGGGGCGCTCTCGAATGCGGCGGTAATCGCATCTGAGAGTATTCCGGCCGCCTCCTGATCGGGGCGGTAGTCCGCCGGGTACGGGTAGAAGCCGTAGGTGTGGGCGGGGTGCCACGCAATCGTCGCTTCGATCGTGGCCCCGAGCGAGTGCGCCAGTCGGGCCGCCCACCGCAGCGCTTCGATCGACGGGCCCGACCCGTCGACGCCGACCACCACTCGCGCCTGTAGCGCATTGCCGCTGCCAGATGCCTGCGTGGGGCCCGTGGCCTCCTCCATACGCTTGAATTTACCCGGTGGTGCCGACGGCTCGCGACATCTACGACGAGCGCGCCAGCAACAGCCGCCGACCGCACGATTCGGCTTGATCAGTGTGAGCATGGTCCACCGGGGGTCCCTATGAAGCTTCGATATCTCGTCGACCCCGGACGCGGCCGCGTTGAGATGTCGGTAGATGCTCCGGGCGAAGTAGCGCTCGAGGATACGACGGATCGCGCGGTCGGTCCTGCCCTCGGCGCGGCGCCGGTCGGCGTAGACGCGGGTGTGGGGGTCGGGGAGCATTCGCACAGCGACGTCTCGATGAGAGCCGTCGGCATATGCCCTGCGGGGCCCAACGGCCCTAGCGGGTTTTTCGCCGCGGGGTCACACTGGCGACGAGGGAGGCTCTGATCTTCGTCGGTCTCCTCGCAATTTGGAAGTGCTGTGATCCGGGGAAGGCCGGGGTAGCGCAGCCGCCATGACCGAGCCACCACAATGAGAGTCAGGTGCACAGCATAGGCACGGCAAGGACGTACAGCAGGAACTGCGCGCACCTGTCCGAGAGTTGCGGCACGCGAGTTGGCAGAGGCACGAGAGCTTCGGACAGCTGCACGGGCCCCGCCATCGCCGCGTTCGACGAATACCCCTCGGTGCAGTCCGGGACAGCGAGAAGGATCTCCCGACCCATAACGCCCGTCCTTGATGGGTGAGGCAGCGCAGTTTGTGAAAGATCCTCCCCGCCGGGCTATTCCGTCGGCGAGGGCAGGCTGTTCCGGCGACCGTCCTCAGAAGCGTCCAAAGCCCGGACATGGGACGGCGCGAGGGACGCGCTCACGAAGATCGTCGGTCACGACGAGAACGGACCGATGTATGGCATCGAACCAGCCGAACACCGGAGCCGCACCGCCCACGCGCGACTTGGACCGCGTGCCGCTGCCGCAGGTGCTGACCGCGTTGGAGACGTCTTCCGAGGGTTTGACCGCCGAACAATCGCGGGAACGGCTTGTGCGGTACGGGCCGAACGAGATCGCCGAGGAACACCGCAACCAGTTGCTGGTGCTCGCAAGCTACTTCTGGGGGCCGATCTCGTGGATGATCGAGGCTGCGCTGGTGCTGTCGCTGGTGGTGCGGCACTGGGCCGATGCCGCGATCATCGGCGTGCTGCTGGCGATGAACGCGGTGGTGGCCTTCCTCGAAGAGCATCAGGCGGCGAATGCCATCGCTGCGCTGAAGCAGCGGCTGGCAACCACCGCGCGGGTGCGGCGAGACGGGGCATGGACCACGGTGGCGGTGCGGGAGCTGGTGCCCGGAGATGTGATCCGGGTCCGGCTGGGTGATGTCGCACCGGCGGACGCCCGACTGCTCGAGGGCGCGTCGCTGCAGGTGGACCAGTCGGCGCTGACCGGAGAATCGCTGCCGGTCAGCCGCACCGATGGGGATGTGCTGTATTCCGGGGCGGTGGTCGTGCGCGGCGAGGCCGACGCCGTGGTGCACGCCACGGGTGCGGCCAGTTTCTACGGCCGCACCACCGCCCTGGTGAAGACCGCCGGCACGGTCTCCCATTTCCAGCGGGCGGTGCTCCGCATCGGCCACTACCTGATCGTGCTGGCGCTGGCGCTGGTAACGCTCACCGTGATCGTGTCGGTGGCACGCGGGAACCCGGTGCTGTCGGTACTCGAGTTCGCGCTGGTGGTCACGATCGCCTCGGTGCCGGTCGCGCTGCCCGCGGTGCTGTCGGTGACCATGGCGGTCGGCGCCCGGCACCTGGCCCGCCGCCAGGCCGTCGTGTCCCACCTGCCGGCGGTGGAGGAACTGGGCGGCATCGACGTGCTGTGCTCGGACAAGACCGGCACCCTCACCCAGAACCGGCTGGCCGTCGCCACCCCCTGGACCGCCCCAGGCATCGATCCCGATAACCTGCTTCACGCTGCGGCCCTCGCCTCCCGCGCGGAAGACCAGGACACCCTCGACCTGGCCGTCCTCGCCGCCGCCCCGACTCCCCCGCCGGGACTCGCGGTGACCGAGTTCGTCCCGTTCGACCCGGTCTCCAAACGCACCCAGGCCACCGTGACCGGCGATCCCGACACCGGCTCCTACCAGGTCAGCAAGGGGGCCCCGCAGGTCATCGCAGCCCTGTGCACTACTGACTCCGCGGCGAAAGACATCGATGCCGTGGTGGAGCACTTCGCCTCCCGCGGCTACCGTTCCCTCGGCGTGGCCCGCCGCGACGGCCCACACGGCTGGCAGCTCCTGGGGGTCCTGCCGCTGGCCGACCCCCCAAGGGAAGACTCGGCCGCCACCGTCACCGCGGCCCGCCGACTCGGGGTGGACGTGAAGATGGTCACCGGCGACCAGAAGGCCATCGGCCGCGAGATCGCCCACCGCATCGGCCTCGGTGAACATATCCTCGACGCCACCGTCCTGGACCCCGGGCAGCCGGATGGGGCGCCCGCCGACACCGAAGAGGTCCTCGCGAAACGCGTCGAGGCCGCGGACGGCTTCGCCCAGGTCTTCCCCGAACACAAATACCGCATCGTCAAACTTCTGCAGGCCCGCGGGCACATCGTCGGCATGACCGGTGACGGTGTCAACGACGCACCTGCCCTCAAACAGGCCGACGCCGGGATCGCGGTCGCCGGCGCCACCGACGCAGCCCGGGCCGCCGCCGACGTGGTTCTGCTCGCCCCCGGCCTGTCCGTCATTGTTGATGCGATCCGGCAGGCCCGGGAGATCTTCGCCCGGATGACCAGCTACGCCACCTATCGCATCGCCGAGACCATCCGCGTGCTGCTGCTGATCACGCTGGCGATCGTGGCGGTCGACTTCTTCCCCGTCACCCCCATAATGATCGTGTTCCTGGCGCTGCTGAACGACGGAGCGATCCTGTCCATCGCCTACGACCGCGTCCGCGGCTCGAACCGGCCCGCGGCCTGGGACATGCGCTCCGTGCTCACCATCGCCACAGCGCTGGGGCTGATGGGTGTGGCCGAGACGTTCCTGCTCTTCGCCCTCGCCGACCAGGTCTTCGGCCTCAGCCACGACCTCATCCGCACCCTGATCTACCTCAAACTCTCCGTCTCCGGGCACCTCACCATCTTCGTCACCCGCACTCGCGGCCCCTTCTGGACCCGACCCGCCCCCGCCCCGATCCTGCTCGGCGCCGTCGTCGGAACCCAGGTCATCGCCACCCTCATCGCCGTCTACGGCATCCTTATGACCCCACTCGGCTGGGGCTGGGCCGGCATCGTCTGGATCTACGCGTTGATCTGGTTCCTCGTCGAGGACCGCCTCAAACTCGCCGCCCACCACTGGCTCGGCACTCATCCTGCGGCCGCCCGACCCGCCTAGCGTCGAGATTAGGTGGCGCGTCCCCGAAGAACAACGCCGGCAGAAACTCCGGCCACTCGCCCGGATCGCCGACCCTACAGCCAGAGGCACCGCGACGACATGGTCAGCAGGGCGAAGGGCCGGGCGGCGGGAAGGGGACCGCCGGTCGGTGGTAACGCGCGCGTCGGTACCGGTGAGGACGAGGTCTCCTGGTTGAACACCCTGACCTCACCGGAGTATCGTTTGGGCATACGACCCAGGTAAACGACCAGGGCGTATGCCCAAGCAGAATGGTTCGTCGTGGTCACGTCCGCGGAACAGGGCCGGCAAACCCGGGCGCAGCTGATGGAAGCGGCGCTCGGATTGATCGCGGAGCGGGGCTGGGGGTCGGTCACCACCCGGTCGGTCGCCGAGCGTGCCGGGCTGCGGCCGGGGTTGGTGCACTATCACTTCACGTCGGTCACCGATCTGCTGGTCGACGCGTCGCTGGAGGCGGCCCGGCGGGAAGTCGGTCGGATCGTCGAGGCGGCGACCGCGGAGTCGGGATTGGGTGGCCTGGGCCGGATGCTCGACGCCGCCACCTCGTACGACTCGACCGATCCGACGACGACGACGTTCACCGAGATGCTGCTCGCGGCAACCCGCCACGAGCGCCTCCGCGACGGTCTCGCGGAACTGTTGCGCGAGTCCCGTGCCGTGATGGCGCAGTGGCTGCGCCGGGAGAAGGCCGCCGTCGTGAACCCGGAGGCGAGTGCGGCGCTGTTGATGGCAGCGCTCGACGGGCTGGTACTGCACCGGCTGATCGACCCGCAGGTGCGTGACCTCGACGTCCGGCGGGCACTGCGGCGTCTGGCGGGCTTGGATGCCCACGGCGAGAACCAGGGAGGTTCGCCATGACCGACGGCAAACGCGGCGGGATCCGGTTGCGCGAGGTGGGCAAGACCTACGGCGCGGGGGAGGCCGCGGTGCACGCCCTGCGCGCAGTCGACCTCGACATCCCCGCCGGTGAACTCGTCGCCGTCCTGGGCCCGAGCGGATCGGGCAAGACGACATTGCTGAACGTGATCGGCGGTATCGAATCCGCCGATACCGGGACGATCACGGTGGCCGGAGAGCGTATCTCGGGACGACGGCCCAGCGATCTGGGCGACTTCCGCCGCGCGCACATCGGTTTCGTCTTCCAGTTCTTCAACCTGATCCCCAGCTTGACCGCCCGGGAGAACATGGAGGTGGTGATCGAACTGACCGGCCGCGGTGACCGCCGCCGGGTTCCGGATCTTCTTGCTGCAGTCGGACTGTCGGACCGAGCCGGGCATTTCCCGGCGCAACTGTCGGGTGGGCAGCAGCAACGCGTATCGATCGCCCGTGCGTTGGCGACCGACCCGGACCTGCTGCTGGCCGACGAACCGACCGGTGCCCTGGACGTCGCGGCCGGACGCAGCGTCCTCGAACTGTTGCAGCAGACCAGCCGCGCCGGACGCGGCGTGATCATGGTGACCCACAACGAGGTCGCCGCCGACATCGCCGACCACGTCGTCCGGATGCGTGACGGCGTCGTCGTCTCCGAAGACCGCAACCCCACACCGGCCGACGCCGCGACGATCCGGTGGTGACCATGAACCGGACCCTGACCAAGAAAGCGGTGCGTGACCTGCTGCGCCGACTGCCGCAGGTCACCGCGATCGCCGTGACGGTAATGCTCGGTGTGCTGCTGTACGTCGCCAGCTACGACTCGTTCCGCAACCTGCAAGCCTCCTACGACCGCACCTACGACAGAACGCATTTCGCCGACCTGACCGCCACCGGCGGCGACCCCGACACGATCGCCGCGGCCGTTCGCGGCGCGCCGGGCGTCGCCCGCGTCGCGACGCGCACCCAAACCGACCAGCCGATGACTATCGGCGGCACCAAACTCGTCGGCCGGGTCGTCGGCACACCCGCGGCCGTCGACCGTGGCATCAACGAGTTCGACCTCACCGCAGGCCACGAGCCCGACCCCGCCCATCCCGACCAGGTGGTTGTGGAGCGCCACGCCGCCGACACCTTCCACCTCGCAACCGGGGACCGGCTGGAGGTCTTCGACGGCGCCCGGTGGCAGCAGGTGACCGTTTCCGGGATTGCGCAATCACCGGAATACCTCTGGCCCGCCCGCGACCGCCAAGACGTCCTCGGCGACCCGCACGCGTTCGCGGTGCTGTTCGCGCCCGAACGACTCGCCGAGACCCTGTCCGGGCGTACCGGGGCCAACCAGACGCTGGTCGAGATGACCGGCACCCCGACGCAAGCCGACCGCGATCACGTCGCCGGCCTGCTGCGAACCGCCGGCGCTGTCGACGTGCAGACCCGCGCCGATCAGCCGTCGAACGCCACCCTGCGCGAAGACCTCAACGGCTTCTCCGAAATGGCCGTCGGGTTTCCCGCCCTGTTCCTCACCGCCGCCGCGATCGCCGAATACGTGCTGATCACCCGGCTCGTCTACGCCGAACGCCAGGTCATCGGCACGCTGCTCGCGATGGGTGCACGCCGAGGCGCGGTCGTGCGGCACTACCTCTGGTACGGGGTGATCGTCGCTGGCGTCGGTTCGGTCGCCGGGGTGCTCGCCGGCGCGGCCGCAACCTCCGCGGTCACCACCGCCTACACGACCGCGCTGCACGTGCCCGACACCGTGATCGAGCACCGCCTCCCCACCGCCGTCCTCGGGTTCGTCCTCGGCCTGGTCACCGGGCTGATCGCCGCGCTCGCGCCCGCGATCGCTGCCGCCCGCACCGCACCCGCCGATGCGATGCGCGGCGACGGCGTCCACACGGTCCGGATGGGTCCACTCACCCGGCTCTCCGCCCGGTGGGAGCGACTCCCGGTGGTGGCGAGGATGGCGCTGCGGTCGCTGACCCGCAGCCCACGCCGTACCGCCGCCACCATGCTCGGTGCCGTGCTGGCGCTCATCCTGGTCCTCGCCTCGGTCGGCATGCTCACCAGCATGCGTACCATGCTCGACATCCAGTTCGGGCAGATCCAACGCGAGGACGCCACCGTCCTCGTCGCACCAGGAACGACGAACACCGCCCTACAACTGCAGTCACTACCCGGAGTCATCGCCGTCGAACCCACCCGGCTCGGGCGTGTCACCGTCGCCGCCCACGGGAACACATACCCGACGTCGCTGACCGGACTCGAACCCACCACCGTCATGCACGGCTTCCGCACCCCCGACGGCGCCACCCGCACCCTGCCCGGCGACGGCGTCCTCGCCGGCGCCGCCCTCGCCGGCAGACTCGGCGTGCACGTCGGCGACGACGTCACCGTGATTCCCGACGGCGGCGGATCCGCACGCCGAGTCCGCCTCGCCGGGCTGCTCGACGAACCGCTCGGCACCGCCCTGTATGCGACCAACGCCACTGCCGGATCCATCATCGCCGGCGGAACCGACGGCTACCTGCTCCGCTTCGCTCCCGGCGCGGACCGCGACCGGATACGCGCCGCCGCCACCGACACCACCGGAGTGGTCGCCTACACCGACACCCACGCGCTCGAGCATCAACTCGACAGCTTCCTCGCCCTGTTCTGGGTGTTCGTCGGCGCCATGCTCGCCCTCGGCGCCGTGCTCGCGTTCACCGTCATCTACGTGACCATGACCGTCAACCTCGCCGAACGCACCACCGAACTCGCCACCCTACGCGCCGCCGGTGCCCCGGTCCGCAGACTCACCGCGGCATTGGCGGCCGAAAACCTCGCCGCCACTCTGCTCGCCGTCCCACTCGGCCTCGCCGCCGGCGTCGGCGCCGCCTGGCTTTTCCTGCGATCGTTCAACAGCGATCTGTTCAGTCTCGACCTGTCCCTCGGACCCACACCGCTGATCCTCGCCGCCGCCGCGGTCCTCGCCGCCGCAGCCGTCTCCCAACTCCCCGCCGCACGGTTGGTCCGACGCATCGACATCGCCCGCGTCGTCCGCGAACGCGCACAATGACACCCCGGCAATAGGGCCGGTCGGTGGTGCTGCGCAGCACCGGCACCCCTGCCGTATCGGAGTCCGGTTCGGTTCCAGTGGCACGGACGCGCGCAGTGTGCTCCGCGGCTGCCGTCACCGTCGGCTTTCCTGCGGGCCAACAGTGCCCGGGCGTCAGCGTGACACCGGGCCTGGGTGAGCGCGATGCGGTGCAGCGCGGCGTTGAGTTGTCGGTTCCCGGTGCGCGAGAGACGATGTCGAGCCCGGTTGGACGACCGCACCGGCAGCGGTGCGGTGCCGGTGTGCCGGGCGAAGGCGTCCTTGGAACGAAACCGGTCGATGCCAGCCGGTCTCACCGATGATCTTCGCCGCCGTCAACGCGGCGCAGCCTGGAATCGCCAACAAGGACGGCGCCAGCGGAGTGATCCGCGAGGTGATCGCGGTGGCGAGTTCGTCGATCTCGACGGTCAGTCGGCGCAGGTGGGCGACGAGGCGGGCGGTCAGGTCGGCGACGAGACCGGTGAACGTCGCGGCGTGCGCGTCGATCTTGTCGAAAGCGCTGGCCCGGTCCATTTCGTGGGCGGTGCCCATTCCGGGTCGAGTTCGTGCAGATGCCACCGCAGCCGGGAAATGATGCGAGTGCGTTCGGCGACCAGGTCTTCACGGTGATCGACCAACAGCCGGATCGCGCGTTCGACACCGTCGAGGCGATCACGTGGAGATCGCCACGGTGAAGTACTCGGTGCCCCACACCTTCGTCGGCCAACACGTCGATGTGAAGATCACCGGCCAGACCCTGACGATCATGCGCGGCGGCGAGGTCATCGCCTCCCACACGGTCTGCGGGCGGCGGCACTCATTCGTGACTGATCCGGACCATGTGCCCGCCCAGCACCTGCAGTCCGCGGACCTGTGGTCGCGGGCCTACTTCGTGCGCCAGGCCCACAAGGTCGGCCCGAACACCGTCGCCGCGATCGGTGAGGTGCTCGATCGCCAGCGCATCGAAGCTCAGGGCTACCGGTCGTGCCAGAACATCCTCGCCCTGGCACGGGGCGAGAACAAGCAGTTGCTCGAACGCGCCTGCGGGCAACTGATCTCCGAGACCTCACGCCGGGCGATCAGCTACACCGCGGTCAAACAGCACCTCGCGGTTCTGCGGGCCCAAGCCGCTGCCCGGCCCACCACCACGACCGCGGCGCCGGCGACCACGATACCGCTGGAGCCGCCGCCAGGGCGGCGAGACACCACCGGGGCGCATCTGGCCGGGCCCGAGCAGTTCAGCCTCGCCGCCCCGACCGGGCGCCCGAGCACCGGCACCGCGAGCCGGGAGGAGCTGCAGTGATCGATCGCCACCTCACCGACGCCGACATGCCGCTGTTCACCCAGCTGCGGATGACCGCGTTCGGACAGACCGTCATCGACCTGGCCAACGACCCCGCCTGCGACGAGTGGACCTTCTCCCAGAAGATCTTCCACGCCCTGGACAAAGAGATCACGGCCAGGCAGGAACGCCGGACCCAGAAACTACTCAAGGCCTCCAGACCGCCAAACCCCGATGCCTGCGTAGAAGAGATCCGCTACCTGCCTGACCGCAACGTCAACCGCGAGCTGATCGCACGACTTTCCAGCTGTCAATGGATCGACGCCACCCGCAATCTCGTCGTCCTCGGCCAGTCCAGCGTGGGCAAGACCGACCTCGCCCAGGCGCTGCTCAACGCTGCGTGCCGAAAGTACTACACCGCGAGATTCTTCCGGCTCCACGACCTGGCCAACCGCCTCGCCGTGCTGGAACCGACCTCGCAGCGACGGCTGGACTTCCTCACCGACCTGCACAACTGCGACCTGCTGGTCCTCGACGACTTCCTGACCACCCCGGTGGCCCCGCACACCGCGGCCGAACTGCTCAACATCCTGGCCGCCCGCGAAGGCCGCGGCTCGACTCTGGTGACCTCCCAGTTCGATCCGCCTGACTGGTACAAGTCGCTCCAGGACGCGGTCATTGCCGAATCGATCCTCAACCGGATCGTCGCCGGTGCCGAGATCGTCGCCCTCGACGGACCCAACATGAGACGACACCTCGCCACGGCGACACCGTAGCGACCCAGCGGTCGGACGGGCAGGCACCGCTATCCGGTACCCGTCCGACCGCTACCCGATCACCAGAACCGCGCTACTCGAAACACGTCCCAAACAACCGTGCTCTCGCTCAGCGTCAAGGGCGCCTCCTCGGATCCGTAGGCGCGCTATCGCCCACGGCCTGCGCCGCGGTACGCGCGGTGGTCCGGTCACTGCGGGCGGGGACCTGGATCACGCTCTGCGCTGTCCGGCCGCCGCCACACCGTGCGACCCTCGCCGATCCTGCTGGAGCGGGGGTCGCCCGGACACGGGTGTTCAGTTCTCCGGTGTCGATTCGACGTCCCGTGCACTCGACGGTGCCTGCCTGCGTCAGTGCCGGCTGCTGGTCCGCTTCGCCGTGCCGGAAGAACGTCGGCGCGCCGAGGGTGGCACGCAGGGTGTTTCCGAGCGGCCACGACCGGGGTGAGGTCGCCGCCGATCTCGGCTGCGACGAGACCGTCGCCCGAGCCGTGGCCGAGCGGTACCTCGCCGACCCCGAGTCCCGGGGCTCAGAAGAATCAATTCTCACTGTTCGATCTCTGATCGGCCGGCGTCACCTCCCACTCGGGGAGAGCAGCGCCGTCCCGGCGCGGCTCGGGCACGGCGGTGTGCTGGTGCAGCGCCCGGGTGGTGGGTTCGTCACCCGGCCGGGCCGGGATTGCCGTCGCAGCCGAGGTCCGCACCATCGACGGTGGGTTCGATGCGGGGCACCGTTCGACGCGGGGCGAACTCGGCGGGCCTGCCGGCACCACACCCCAGCCTGCAGGCGCCCCATCGCCGCCACTTCCTGGTCGTGACCTGGTGGTAGCCACCCGAGGCACCCTCTGCGATACTTGTATCGCAGGAGGTGGTTTCCGTGGCAATCTCGATCAGACTCACGCCGGAGGACGAGGCCAGGCTCGACGCACTGGCGCGACGGACCGGACGATCGAAGACGTTCTACATCCGCGAGGCGATCCATGCGCACCTCGGCGAACTGGAAGAGCGGTTCTGGGCGGACTCTGTGGTACACGAGTGGGAGAACACCGGTCGGCAGAGCCGGCCGGCCCAGGAACTGTGGGATGAGCTGGGCGGGTGACCCGGTGGCACCTGCGAACCTCACCGCAGTTCGACAAGGCCGCCCGCCGTATCGACCGCACAGCGTTGCGGCGGATCAGGGCATACCTCGACGAGGTCTGCGAGCTGGACGACCCCCGTCAGCGGGGCAAGGCGTTGACCGCGAACCACGCGGGGTACTGGCGCTACCGGATCGGTGACTGGCGCGTCATCGCCGAGATCGGCGAGGACGAACTGGTGATCGTCGCGATCGGGCTCGGGCATCGCTCCGAGATCTACCGGGAGCGGTAGAGACCACTGCATTCCGATGCGGTCTCGCCGACTGCGACCCGACGCGACGGGGGGTTCGACTTACCGGCCCGGCGCCGGCGGCGTGGACGCGGCCCGGAGCTGCTCGAGCGTGAGCACCGCCGTGGTGTCCCGGACCGCACCGCGACGGGCCCGTGCCACCGCCAGCGCCGTCAAGGCGGTCGAGATTCCCAGCGCCCAGGGCGCCGACTCGACCGGTGTAGAGCCCGCACGATCGGACATGGTCGGACAGCCGGCCGAGGGCACCGTCGAGCACGGCGATCTGCACGGCATCCGAATCCGAGTCCGGTCCGGGGACGGTGACACGCACCGGGTAGGGCCCCAGCAACACGAGGCCGGTGGGCAGCATCCGATGAATCGTCTCTGCCACCGGCCATGCCCTCGGGTCGTGGCCCCGCAGCGGTTCGGGGACGAACGTGAGGTTCGGGATCGGGACCACCTCGGTGGCGATGGCCGGGGTTTCGTACTGGTTCTCGACCCACCCGGTGAGGCGAGTGCCGTCGAACAACCCGGCCGGCATCTCGTGGTCGCCGTCGACGTGGTCCGGGCACAGGGCGATCGGGTCCGCGGTTCCGAGTCGGAGCAGCGGGAAGTCGAGGGAGCCGACGAGCCGCTCTCGGCCAGGTCTCGCGGTGCACATAACCCCAGCTCAGCGACCGGAACATGCCCGGATCCTGCTGACATTTCGTGCGGCCTACCGCTGACCTTGAGTGACGTTCCCCCCCAGGTTGCCCGCTGGCAATTTCGTGCGGCCTCTCACCTCGGCGAAGACGGGGGGTGCCGGACGGGTTCTCTGTCATCATTGCAGGTGGAGGCGTTGGTCGCGGGTGGGCCGGGCGCGAGGGTCGCGGGGTGTCGGCCACCGCGGGAGCCCCGAAAAAATCAGGATGAATCGTGCATATCGGGCGTTTTCGCGACCTGGGGGTATGTCACTCCCGGTTTGTGCGGTGTCAGCGACGTAAAATGCCATTTACGCAGCAATCCCGGCGAACCCCCAGCTGAGCGTGTTTTCCCGCGTCGAGGCCCTGTCGGAGCCCTCCGGTAGCGTCCCCACCCGTGACCAACGAGACGGATGATGCGGTGAACAGCCAGATCGTCATGCCGGCGGCGCCGGACATCACGGCGACGACCGCCTCCCGGATCGCGGCGTCGGTGGCCGCGGCGCGGGCCGCCGGGACCCGCCGCACCTACGCCTCGGCGTGGCGGGCCTTCACCACCTGGTGCCAGCGGGAAGGCCACACCGCGCTGCCGGCGCACCCGGTCACCGTCGCCGCCTACCTCGTGGCGTGCGCCGACACCGTCACCGAGGCGGGGGAGCGGGCCTTTGCCCCGGCCACCCTCGCCCATCGCCTCGCCGCGATCGCCCACCACCACCGCCAAACCGGACACCCCAGCCCGACCGGCGACGACCTGGTGAAAGCGACGATGTCCGGGATCCGCCGCGACTACGCCACCACCGGCGAGCGCCCCCGCAGCCCGCGGGCTCCGCTGCTCACCGCCGACATCCTGGCGATCGTCGACAAGGCCCGCGCCGACTGCCAGGGCTGGGCCGACGAGGTGGTCGAACGCCGCGACACCGCCCTCCTGCTGCTCGGGTTCGCCGGGGCCTTCCGGCGCAGCGAACTCGTCGCCCTCACCTGCGGGGACGTCGCGCTGCACCGGCTCGACGGGCTGCACATCAAGCTCCGCAAATCCAAGACCGATCAGGAGGGCCGCGGCGCGGTGCGGGCCCTGCCCTTCACCGCCTCGCACACCAGTTGTCCGCCGTGCGCGTGGATGCGGTGGGCCCAGGTCGTCGCCGCCCACGACGCCAGCGGCCGCCCCGCCGTCATCCGGCTGCTCAGAAACGCCAAGCCGTTCGACGCGCACGTGTGCCGCGGCCCCCGCCCCCGCATGGTCCCGGCGTCGCCGTTGCTGCGCGCGATCCGCCGCAACGGCAACCTCTCCGACACCGCGCTGTCGGGGGCGGCGGTCCATGCGGCGATCCGCCGCCGCGCCGAGTCGGCCGGCTACGACCCCGAACTCGTCCAGCAACTCGGCGGGCATTCGCTGCGGGCCGGGTTCGTCACCCAGGCCTTCCGCAACGGCGCCTCCGCGCACGCGATCATGCGCCAGACCGGACACACCACCCCCGCCATGCTCGAGGTCTACGCCCGCGAACACGCACCCCTCCTGGGCAACGCTGTCACGAACCTGGGCTTGTAGCGCGATGAGCACCCCGATCGGACGACACGACGCATCCCTGGAAGACGCGCTGGGGCTGCGGGTCCCGGCCCGGTACCGGCACGACTGGGCGCTGTTCGCCGACTGGTGCACCGCCACCGACCAGCGGACCATCCCCACCACCCCCGACGCGCTCGCGCTGTTCCTGCACGAGCATCCCGCCGCGCCCGCCACCCAGCGGCGGCGGGTCTCGGCGATCAACTCCGTCCACACCCGCCACGGCCACCCGGCACCGGGCCGCAGCGAAACCGTCCGCCGCCGGCTCGACACCGCCCGCGCCGCCCGACTCGACCGGCTCGCGCAACTCCTGCTGCAAAGGGCGGGGGAGCTGCCCACCACGGGCTGGCCGAGCGGGCTGGTCGGCCGCCGTGACGCGCTGCTGCTCGTCCTGGCGGCGACCGGGATGCCGTTCGCCCGGCTGGCCCGGCTGCGCCGCGGCGACGTCCGCCTCGACGCCGGCACCCTCGTCGCCACCACAACCGACGGCGAACAATTCTGCCTGCCACCGGAGTCGGGCACCGGCGAGAGTCCGGCGGTGGGGGTGTACCGCAGATGGGCTGAGATCCAGGCGTTCCTGGATCAGTACCCGAACACCGACCTGCTCGCCCAGCACCTGACCGACCTGGCCGAGGTCGGCCAGGTCGCGCTCACCGACCGGCAGGCCCGCCACCCCCTGCTGACCCCGATCGACCGCTGGGGACACCTGCCGCTGATACCGCAACCGATGAGCGCACAATCCCTCGCCGCGATCGTCCGCGACCACCTGGCCGGTCAGGTGCGGGTTCGGGCGTCACTGCCCTTGCGCAAGCCGGGGGACCGGGACGACGCCCCGCACGCCCGGCTCGACCCCGAGATCGCGCTCGATCCCCACTACTACGAACGCGGTATCGCGGCCCGCCGCCATGCGCAAGAGAGTCTGCACGACCTCGCCCACGTGCTCGACACCATCGAAAACCAGGCTGACCACCTTCTCGAAGAGCTGCTGGCTCTCTTCGACATCCTGTAGCCGTACTCGATACCAGATGCGCAACTGCGACGGGTCTGTCCGTTAAACGGTGTGTGGGGCCCGGCGGTTCTCATTAGCGGATGGTTCTTTCGAGCCGTCCGGCGAAGGTGATCGCGAACGCGTTCAACGCGGGCTTCCACCTGATCACCCAGCGTGCGCGGCCCCCGCCCGTGGGGTCAAGGGACCTCGTCACCAAGTACAGGCACTTGAGCGCCGATGCTTCGTTGGGAAAGTGTCCTCGGGCGCGGACTGCCCGCCGGTAGCGGGCATTGATCGACTCGATCGCGTTCGTCGTGCAGATCACCCGCCGGATCTCGACGTCGTACTCGAGGAACGGAACGAACTCCGCCCAGGCGTTCTCCCACAACTGCACGATCGCCGGATACCGCTCGCCCCACTCGGCGGCGAACTCGATGAATCGATCCTTCGCGGCCTGCTCACTCGGAGCGGTGTAAACCGGCTTGAGGGACTTGACGATCGCATCGCGATGCTGCCGGCCGGCGTACCGGAAGCTGTTGCGGATCAGGTGAACGATGCATTGCTGGACGACCGTGTGCTCCCAGGTGGTGTTGATCGCCTCGGGAAGCCCTTTCAGCCCGTCACACACGGCGATGAATACGTCTTCGACGCCGCGGTTCTTCAGTTCGCTGAACACCTGCAACCAGAACCGGGCGCCTTCAGCACCGTCGCCGGCCCAGATGCCGAGGATGTCGCGTTCACCGTTCACGGTCACGCCCATCACGACGTAGAACGGGGTGTTGCGCACCTGTCCGTCACGGACCTTCACCACGATCGCGTCGACGAAGATGACCGGGTAGATGGGATCCAGTGGCCGGGAGGACCACTCGGCGAGTTCGGCGGTCACCTTCTCGGTGATCCTGCTGATGGTGTCCTTTTCAGACCTTCGCCCCGTAGACCTCGTCGAAGTGCGCGGCGATCTCACCGGTGGTCAACCCGCGGGCGGTCAACGAGAGCACGATCTGATCGATCCCGTCGAGCCGACGTTTGCGTTTCGGGACGATGACCGGTTCGAACGAGCCGTCCCGGTCCCGGGGAACTTCGATCTCGACCGGCCCGATCTCGGTCAGGACGGTCTTGGTGCGGGTCCCGTTACGCATGTTCTCCGCGATCGGTGTTCCGCCGTGTTCGTGACTGAGGTGCTCGGTCAGTTCTGCTTCCAGAGCAGTCTCGAGCACGCTCTTCGTGAGCTGGCTCACCAGGCCTCCCGGCCCGACCAGGCTCACGCCCTGCTCCTTCGCCTGCGCGAGCAAACGCTCCGCGAGCTCCTTCTGATCGATGATCTCCCCGGTCACGGGATCAATGATCGCCTCGCCTAGCACTTCTGTCGTGTCAGTCACGGTCATTACCTCTCGGATCAGACCGGACCCTCACACACCGTTTTCCGGACAGTCCCTTCACGGCCGCTGTCATTTCGAGGATGCTGCTTACTCCGCAAGTTCGAACAGATCGGGTGCCTGCGATAGTTGTCGAATGCCACTGGACATTGTCGAGGTCGTTCGAGACATGGATCGTCTCGCGAGGGCCACCTGGGATCGAGTGATGATCGGTGACATCGCAGGGCTCAAGTTCCGTGAGGACTCGATCACCGATGAGCTTTTATTCGCTCTCATGCGGAAGCATCCGCAGCTAGCGGTCAGGCGTCTTAATCAGTCTGAGGAGAAGACGGCTGGGGCGGACTGGGAGTGGTGGATCGGTTCGTGGAGTCTCGGATGGTTTCGGCTGAAGATCCAAGCCAAACGGGTTCACGGAAAGAAGTACAGGGAGTTGGATCATCGCGGCGATATCGACGCCGGACACGAGTTTCAGTACCAGACCTTGATTGCCGGTTGCCAGGGAGAATCCACGTATCCGTTCCATGTCTTTTTCAACGGCTGGGCACAGGACCGCTTCAGAGAGTCGTTCGTATCAGACCACATCCATCGGTGCGGTCCGTTGGACCAGGAACTATGGGGCTGCGCCGTGATGTCCTCCTACAGTGTGGTGGATTTGCACCTCGGATCACGGGGCACCGAATGGACCGAACGCTCATTCGTGCCGCGTTACATGCCCGCCTCGCTGCCCTGGTCACGACTCTTCACCCTGGCCTGCACCAACGCGGTTGCCGACAATCTCAAGGCTTACCGTGCTCACTACGCAACAATGTCCTCTGAGCAGATCCTCGACGATCTGCGAATGGCAGCGATCCTTCTCGACGGAGCGGGACGCGGCGAGATATCCGGTGTCGACGGTTCCGGGGCTCTGAACTGGGCGCGCCAGACACTCACGTCAACGCCACTCGTAACACGGCTGCCTGGCTACGCTCATAAGACGCTGGCAGCTCACAGGTACTTCCTCGAAACTGGCGACTTCGCCGAGGGAAACCCCAACTTTCTCATCGGCCCTGAGGATGCCCTGACTGGGAGACTGCCCGATGTCCTGTTGCTCCTCGACCTCGACCTCGACCTCGACGAGATCGACAGACCACGATGATTGTCCGCCAGTGAGCTTCG